>NZ_JBFUJG010000210.1:0-6433 GCF_056401495.1 Mucilaginibacter sp. P4_E8 | reverse complement strand
ATATTAATAACGTTGTAACTCCTACATCAAGAGATACTTATTGGGCATTAATAGGTGTGGCATTGCTTATTATCATTACGGCTTGTATCAATTTTATAAACCTGGCAACAGCCCAGGCTATAAGGCGCTCAAAAGAAGTTGGGGTGCGTAAGGTGTTGGGTGCAACCCGTTCGCAGCTCATCAGGCAGTTTATGGGCGAAACCACGGTGCTCGTTCTTATATCGGTGATATTGGGAGTGCTCCTGTGCGCTACTTTCCTTACCCAGGCGGGAAAATGGATGTCAATTAATATTGATACCAGCCAATTACTTCAGCCCATTGTTATGAGCTGGATAGCGACCATAACTTTGTTGGTTATTTTGCTGGCGGGCTTGTATCCTTCTTTTATTCAATCGGCATTTCAGCCCGTTGATTCCCTTAAAAATAAGGCAGGTGTTTCATCCCGTGGCTTAACCCTGCGCAAAAGTTTGGTAATTGCTCAGTTTGCCATTTCTCAGATCTTAATTGTAGGAACACTGGTCGTTGCCCATCAGATGGACTTTTTTGAAAACCAGGACCTGGGTTTTAATAAGGAAGCCGTTATTTCTGTTAACCTGCCTGATCAGGTCAAACGCGAAGTTTTTAAACAACAACTGGAAAGTTATCCAGGTGTAAAAGACCTTAGTTTTTCATCAGGTGCACCAAGTTATAATGACTCCTTTACCAGTTTTTCTTCGCCCGAACTGGGATTTACAAAGGATAATGTTACAGAGGTGAAATTTATTGATGAAAAATATACCGACATGTTTCAGTTGAAAATGCTGGCAGGCGAAAAGATCATTAAAAAGAATGAAAAAGACACCACACACCATGTGGTTATTAACGAAACCATGTTGCAGGCATTAGGTATGCATGACCCGCAAAAAGCCATTAATAAACATGTAATCTTAAATGGCAATCAAAACTCCACCATTATTGGTGTTGTACAGGATTTTCAAAGCGAATCAAAACATAAAAAACGCAGAGCTTGCGTATTGGAGTACAGTGCAGATAACCTTTTTGCCGCCAGCATTCGTATACAGCCAACCTCAATGAGCAAAACCATTGCCTACATAGGCAAGCAATGGTCAAAACTGTTTCCTGATAATCTGTTTCAGTATGAATTTATTGACGAGCATATTGCTGCAATGTACAAACAGGAGCAAAAAGTATATACCGCTTTCCAGCTGTTCTCATACATAGCTATTTTAATAGGCTGTTTAGGGTTGTATGGGTTAATTGCCTTTGCTGCATCACAACGTACTAAAGAAGTAGGCATTCGCAAGGTACTGGGAGCATCTTTATATAGCATTGTTAACCTCTTTACCCGTGAGTTTATCTTTTTAATAGGGATAGCATTCCTGATAGCGGCCCCACTTGGTTATTATGTAATGCATAACTGGTTGCAAAACTTTGCCTATCACATTAATATAGGTCCTGGGATATTTATTATAGCCATAGGCACATCATTCCTGATAGCAGGCATCACCATAGCTTACCAGGCTATAAAAGCAGCCACTATAAATCCCACAAAAAGTTTAAGAAATGAATAGAAGCAGAAAGCTTAAAGCGGAAGGCAGAAAGCTTTGTAATATTTACGAAACGAATAGAAGCAGGAAGCCCAAAGGCATAAAAGCTTTTTAATATTTAGTAACGAATCACAGCGTAGAGCTTTAAGCCTTCAGCTTTATGCTTTAAGCTCCAAAAAAAGTATCATGATAAAAAACTATGTAAAAATAGCTTTTAGGAACCTTTGGCGCCACAGAAGCTTTTCACTCATCAATATTATAGGGCTTGCTATCGGTATGACTGCTTGCTTTTTAATTTTCATGTATGTGAAATTTGAGCTGAGTTATGATAATTTTAATCAAAACTCCGACGAAATTTACCGGGTGGTTTCGGACATTAAGACGCCAACCGAAGCACTTCACTGGCCATCGTCAATTGCGCCAATAGGGCCCGCGCTGCAACAGGATTATCCTGAAATTAAAGCCAATACAAGGATATTTGGCACCGGATTTTTGGTTCAGTACGGCGATTCGAAATTTCAGGAGAACAATATGCAGTTCGCGGAGCCGTCGCTATTTAAGATGTTTACTTTCCCGGTAATAAAAGGCGATGTAAATAAGGCATTTCAAGCACCCTTTACGGTGATAATGACCGAAACCGCTGCTAAGAAATATTTTGGCAGCGCCGATGCCGTTGGTAAATCATTAATACTTGACAGTAAGAATCCGGCATCGGTAGTGGCTGTAATAAAAGATGTTCCGGCAAATTCACATTTCAAGTTCGATATGCTGGTTTCCTTATCAACTCTTGAAAAACAGAATCCGGGAAGGCTAAACCAGTGGGGTAACTTTGGTAACTACACCTATATCATGCTGTCTAAAGGGTATGATTATCATAAACTACAGGCGCGTATGCCAGCATTTGTAAACAAGCATTACAGCGCCAATGACAAAAAACAGGGCATGGATTACGATTATTTTCTGGAGCCGTTAAAAGATGTTTATATGGTATCAAAAAGAGGAGCACCTGAATCCGGAAATTTATATAATGTTCGTATTTTTTCGATCATCGCGGTTTTTATACCCCTAATAGCATGTATCAATTTTATCAACCTAACAACGGCAAGAGCTACAGAGCGGGCAAAGGAAGTAGGTATCCGTAAAGTGATAGGTGCTGTAAGGCAACAGTTAACCATTCAGTTTTTAAGTGAGTCGGTTATTATTTGCCTGATAGCTTTTGTTTTTTCGGGCTTGTTCAGCTTCCTTTTATTGTCGTTGTTTAATCAATTATCGGGTAAGGTTATCAGTCACAGTATCTTTAGCAATGGCTATTTATTTCAGCTGTTCATTATAGCCTGCTTTATTGGTATTACCGCTGGTTTATACCCGGCATTGGTGCTATCAGGCTTTAAACCGGTAACTATACTAAAAGGCAGGTTCAGCAAATCAACCAAAGGCATATTGCTGCGCAAGGGCCTGGTTATTGTTCAGTTTGCTATTTCCATTATACTCATCATCGGAACCGTTATCGTATATGATCAGCTCAATTACATGCGAAACCAGCCGCTTGGTTTTCAAAAAAACCAAATGCTTAGTATTGATTTTAGTGGTGACAGCGCGGTACAAAGTCGTTCAGAACTGATCAAGAACGAACTAAAAAAGATTTCTAATGTACTCTCCGCAACCACATCGGGGGCTTTACCTGGTCTTGGTAATAGTGTTGCCTATTCCGAAATTCAAAATAACACCGGTGTCATGCAGCAGATGAACATGAATATGTATGATGTTGACTATGATTATATTCCTCAATATGAAATGAAAGTAGCTGCGGGCCGCATATTTTCAAAGGCTTTTGGTACAGATACCACCCAGGCTATAGTCATCAATGAATCAGCAGCGAGAAGCCTTGGCTACAAAACGCCCGCAGACGCGGTTGGCAGAAATTTTTCGCAATGGGGCAGACAGGGTAAAATTATAGGTGTATTAAAAGATTTTCACTTTCAATCGTTACAGGAAACTGTAAAGCCTTTAAATATGCGTATCAACGCCCGGGGTACTAATGTATTTACTTTAAAAATAGCGGCAAAAAGTATCCCGGCCACTATCACGGCAATTCAAAATAAATGGAAAATGCTGGTTCCAGAGCGTCCGTTCAACTATGTATTTATTGACGAAAGTTTTAATAAACAATACGTATCTGAAGTAACCTTTGGTAACCTGTTCCTGTATTTTGCGGTGCTGGCCATATTTATTTCATGCCTGGGTTTATTAGGCTTAGCATCATACAGCACCATACAGCGCACCCGTGAAATTGGCATACGTAAAGTGTTAGGCGCTTCGGTATCAGGAATAGTCAATATGCTCTCGAAGGAGTTTTTGGTACTGGTGCTCATATCATCATTGATAGCGTTTCCCGTTGCCTGGCTATGTATGCATTACTGGCTGCAGGATTTTGCATACCGCATAGACATCAGCTGGTGGGTATTTGTTGTTGCCGGGATACTGGCGCTTATTATAGCTTTTACTACGGTAAGTTTTCAGGCTATTAAGGCAGCACTTACCAATCCCGTTAAAAGTTTAAGAAGCGAGTAGGGGGAGAGGTAAAAGGCAAAAAGCAAAAGGTAGAAAGGTAAAAGAAAGAGGCCGAAATTTGTGAGGTGGTGGGAGGGGCTCACCTTTCACCCTAAAACTGTATCATATCCGCACAACGAGTGTTTCAGATGCGAACGTTTGGTTAATCTTTGTGCTTTTTAAATGCCTGTAAATGAGTTGTTTATTTAATTGGTACGCATTTTACAGGTAAGGTTTAAACCATTTACACCATGTTGAAGAATTACTTTAAAATAGCCTGGAGAAATTTGATAAAACACAAAGTTTTTTCATTGTTAAATATTTGCGGTCTTGCTATTGGTGTTGCTACGTTTTGGCTGATCGCCTTATATGTGGCTGACGAGTGGAGCTACGATCGTTATAACGATAAAGCCGACCGCATATTCCGTGTGGTGCAGCATGGTAGTTGGAACGGTGGTAAATTTAATTTAGCTGTAACATCGGCGCCATTTGCACCGGCATTAAAGAACGATTATCCAGAAGTTGAGGACGCTGTTCGCATTGATGCAGAAGGTGGTGGTAAAATCACCTATGGCGATAAACAAGTAAACGAAGGGGGCATGTTTTTTACAGATAATGCCATATTTAACGTTTTCAGCTATCATTTTTTATATGGCGATCCGCATATTGCTTTATCCAAGCCCCAATCCATCGTATTAACAAAAACGCTGGCCGAAAAATTATTTGGYGACGCCGCGAGTGCTTTGGATAAAACTATCCTGATAGAAACTAATCCAACCACGATTAGGGGTGTAATAGACGATGTGCCTGTAAATTCGCATTTTACTTTTGCAGCCCTGCGCTCCTTCCCCGCAAATTATACCGACAAATGGGGTAACTCTAATTTGCATACTTACTTGTTGCTAAAAGATCATGACGATTTCGGGAAAATAGAAGCAGCGTCAGACGTGTTCTTTAATAAATATCTTAAAGGCGCAGTTGGGCCAATGCATTATCAGATGGAACTTCAGCCACTTACATCCATCCATCTTAAATCAAATTTAGATTATGAACTGGGCTCAAATGGAAATATTACCTATGTGTATGTATTTAGTGCTGTTGCATTATTGATATTGGCCATAGCGGTTATTAATTATGTGAACTTAACTACTGCGCGTTCATCTGTACGGATTAAGGAAATTGGTGTACGCAAGGTGATCGGCTCCAGCAAAAAACAGCTAATGCTTATGTTTTTTGCCGAATCAATTATGCTTACCGTGATCGCTACGTTGTTGGCCGGTGTATTAATTCAGTTTGTGTTACCTTATTTTAATCAAATATCGGGTAAAACTTTAGTGCTGCTTCAATTTGGTTTGGCTAAAACAGTTTTTGCTTTCATCGCGTTTTCTTTAATTACGGGTATTTTGAGCGGTTTATACCCTGCTTTATTACTCTCTGGTTTTCGCACTATTTCGGCTATGAAAGGGCAGATAGGTAGTCAGGCTTCAACCGTATTATTCAGGAAATCGTTAGTGGTTTTTCAATTCATCATCACTATAGTAATGATAGCCGGCTCGTGCATCATATATCAGCAATTGCATTATGTAATGAACAAAGACCTGGGTTTCAATAAAGCCCAGGTACTCACATTTCATATCAGCGATAAATCGGCCAGGAGTAAAATAGCGGCTATAAAAAGTCAGCTGATGCAAAACCCGGCGGTTGAAAGCGTTGGTATTGCTGGTAACCCGATAGGTAATAATAATATAGGATCAGGAAACTTTAACATTGGTGCCGATGGAAAAACAAATCCGGAATCGAAAATTGTAGAGAACCTGGTTATTGATGAAGATTTTATACCCACCATGCAGATCAGGATGGCCCAGGGTCGCAATTTTTCGCCGGCAATGCCTACTGATAAAAAAGAATCGATCATAGTGAACGAAACGTTGGTGAATGAATTAGGCTGGAAGGATGCGGTGGGCAAATCTGTTCGTACAGGGGTTGATGAGCAGGGAAACGTTATCACCCAAAAAATAATTGGTGTAGTTAAAGATTTTAACACCTATTCGTTACAACATAAAGTTGCGCTAATGGTATTGGAAATGCCCGCTACAGCAAACGACGAGGATAATTTATATGTACGTGTGGGTAAAAACAATATAGCAGCCACCCTTAATTATATCGGCAAAATATACAGCCGGTTTGATATCGAAAACAAAGTTGAATTTCATTTTTTGGATCAGAATTTTGCCAACCAATACCAATCCGAACAAAAGCAAGGAAAAATCCTGTTCGTATTTACCTTAATGGCTATTTGTATAGCGTGCCTGGGTTTGTTTGGCCTGGTAACATTT
>NZ_JBFUJG010000209.1:0-6550 GCF_056401495.1 Mucilaginibacter sp. P4_E8 | reverse complement strand
GGATTATACTTTGTTTGAATCACTACACAGATTGAGCAAAAGATCAAAGTAAACAAAGATTGCATAACCTGCGCAAATGCAACACCTTGTAAGTTAAATCTGGGTACTAATAAATATGCCCCAACTAATAATAAAAGGGAAGAAAGGCTAAATATGATGGTTCTTATATAATGTTTTTGCATACCGTCTAAAACCGAAGCATAAACACCATTTACTCCGTTAATTACTAAGCAGGCAAGTGAATAAGGTAATATCAGTAAAGCGTCCTTTAAGTATTTGGCAGGTAAAACAAATCTTAAAATAATATCAGCAAATGGAAATATGATTAAGGCTATAAGCAAAAAGAGGCCGCATAAAAACAATGACGCGGTGAAAATTAACTGCTGCATTTTATTTTTATCTCCCTCTGCAGAATACAGCGCCACAAACCTGATCACTGAATCGGCCACTCCAAAATTTGCAAGATTTGCAAGTGATGACGCTGACAATACTACTGACCATACCCCCAGCAGCTCAACTCCCAGCTTTGATAAAAGATATCTATATAACAGAAAGTAAACTAACCCTATAAAAACAACCTGCCCACCCGATGTAATAACATTTAAAAGAACGAGTCTTTTTTTTACTTCCATTTAAACCTTAGTTAATATCTTCCTGAATAGTAAATAGCCGACACTTAAAAATGCCCCTAAAATTAATCCGGTAATAATTCCTGTAACTTTTTTTACTTTATTAACCGCTAATGGTAACACGGGCTTGTCAATCACCTGTATGAGGGGCATCTCCTGCCTTAACGAAATTTTTGAGATCTCTAAATTTTTCACAATCTCCCCGTAAACCGCGGTACTCGCCTGCACATCAATCTGTTTTTTCTGAGACGGCACTTTAAGCGTTAACATTAATGGATTGGCATTGGGCGCCGCATCAATTGCTGATGCAACACCGCTAATAGATTTGTTTAATATTTGTTTTACGCTATCAGCCTGGCGTTGTAAAACCTGCACATTCAAATAACTTTTTTTGGTTTTGGTTAACACATAAAAATTATTAACATTTTCAACAAGCTTATTTGTAAATTCTTTCGCAAATAATTCATCTGGTGAAAGAAACTGAACTCCAATAATATCCAGTTTTTTATCGGGCTTGCCAACACTTAAAAACTTCTTATTAAATAATTCAACAATATCTGTAATTAAACTATCCTGTTTACGATTAAACTTTTCAGGATCTCCTTTAAATGAAATAGCATCAATATTGTCTCTTTCTTTCCACTTAGTCAACAAATCATTATTGCTCACATACCTATCAATTAACAATTGTTTCCTGCCATTAAAATCAGCTTCACTTAATAAAGCTTTCTCTATCATCAGGCGAGATTTGTATAGTTCTAAAATGTTATCACCCTGAAATATTCCACCGCCGTTACCACCGCCAAGATCAATCCCGGCAAGCGAAGCTAAGCCCGCATATTGACCAAGAGCACCACTTTTGCCAGAGTCTTCCAGAACAAATGTGCAAACCGCTGCATAAGTAGGTTTTTTAAAAATGGAGTATCCCAGCCCAATTAAAGCTCCAAGTATAGAAGTTGCTAAAATAACCAACCATTTACTTTTGATATATCCTATCCCGGATTTAATCTTGACAGCCAAATCCATTACAGATATTTCATCTGAATTATTTACAGCCTTTCCCTGATCACCCTTATTCATAAACTTAATTTAGTATAAAGTAATTGATGTTGTTTGCTATACTTATTTACGCAAACTCAAAACCCCTAAAATGATAGCCCCCAGAGACGCTAACCCTGTGGTTAACCCTATAATTGTTTGGGCACTATTACCCTTGCTTGCAGGTTTTTTAGGAACATATACTTCACTTCCGGGTTTAACACCAGGGTGGATATTAAAAAATAAAAATTTACGGGTTCCCTTTACCGTTCCGTTAGGATATACAACATACGCCCCTCTTCTTAATGCCTCCGGACCATACCCGCCAGCATTAGAAACAAAATCATTAAATGATTTTGATTTTTCATAAACCACTGCGCTTGGGTAAAGCACCTGACCGTTTACACGAACAATTTGTTGCTGTTTAGGCACTCTTAAAACGTCGCCATCTTCAAGTAAAAGGTCATTTTTAGATCCTGGTGCTTTTAAAATTTGCGGAAGATCAATACCTACAAAATTATTACGCATCACTGTATCAACATCGTTTTTAGTGGAGTCTTTATAACTTCTCTTTAAACGGGACATGCGGTCTACTCTTTCACGTGCAATTTCTAAAGTATCAGCTTTGCGTCTGTCAATACCCAAAATTGCAATATTGTCCCTTCTTAATGAACCTCCTTCAACATCTGCCGAAGCGGTTAGGCCACCGGCACGGGCAACAAGATCTGATATCTTTTCATTTTTACTTTTTATGGTATATGAGCCTGGGTAAATTACTTCGCCCTCAACTTTTACAGTTTTTTGTTTTTCAAAACCAGGTAATGTATAAATTGATACTATATCAAATGGGTTTAATACAAAATTAGCTTCTGCCGGTTTTAACTGCCCATCAATATTAACACTAAAAACCTGAGCTACAGAACTATTCCGGGATGTTGGATCAGCGTCATTTACCCGCCTTGCCACTTCAATACGCTTTGTGCTGGCTCCTTCCGCAAATCCCCCCGCCTTTAAAATCAGGTCTTCTACCTTCATATTTTCTGAAAAGGCAAATTTTCCAGGTTTTCTAACACTGCCATTAATAGTCACGATGTACTTATCACGCAGATCAAATATGGATGAGATATTAACAATATCTTCACGTTGCAAGGGAATAGTTACAGTTTTGCTTATAACATCTTTTACATTAAACCCTATTATTTCGGTACTATTATCGGGTTTTAAACGAGTAACAGTTCCTCGCTCCATAAAAGCGTCTTCTTTTAAACCTGCGGCTTTTTCAATTAACTGGGTCAATGTTAAACCATTCTGCAATTCAAAATCACCTGGTTTAAAAACTGCACCCTTAATTACAACCCGGTTCTGAAACCTGTTAATAATTGATTCTATAGTATATTTATCGCCCCTTAAAGGAATATAGTTTTTATAATCAGCTTCTAAAACATCCGTTATTTTTCGCTGCTGATCACTAACCTGCGACACTTTGATACGTGCCGTATAAGCGCTATCCGTAAAGCCACCTGCATAGTTTAAAATATTATCCAGGCTCTCTCCCGGTACAACTTCAAATAATGCAGGAATTTTTACTTCCCCCACTAATTGCACCCTTGTGCGGTAAGTAGGTACGCGTACAATGTCCTGATCCTGTAAAGAAACATTATCTTTTTGATCGCCCTTAACCAAAAAATCGTAAACATCCAGGTGCCTTATGATACGATTGTTCCTGATCACCTCTATTTGTCTTAAACTTCCATTATCGGTAGGTCCGCCTGAAGCATAAAGTGCATTAAAAACAGTGGATAGTGAAGATAATGTATAAGTACCCGGCTTTTGAACCTGCCCAACTATAATTACTTTAATACTGCGTATATTGCCCAGTGATACCTGCACGTTAGTACCACGCCCAATGGCGTAATTATTAGCCGCCAGTTTACTCTTTATATTTGATGTAGCCTGCTCAATAGTTTTCCCCCCAACGTTTAAAACACCAATACCCGGAATATTAATATTACCCTCGGGCGAAACTTCTAATTTCCAGTTTACCGAAGAATTACCATAAACATTGATATTAAGCTGATCATCCGGACCAATAATGTAGTTTACAGGTGTGGCCAGTTTCAAATTAGGTTCAAAAGAGCTGTTTTTGTTTTTAAAAATGTCTGCTCCAAATATTTTAGGTTTTAAACTTTCAAAAAAGTCCTTTTTAATAAAAGTGGTATCAAGGCTGTCTGGTTTATAATTTAACTTGCGCCCTGTTTTGTTGTCATCGTTAGTGGTATCTACCGGGTTACTCTTCCCTGTGGCTTTATTGCGAATTTCCTGGATCCTAACCTGCAATTTTTGAATTTGACCACTGGTCATACCTCTTGTTTGGGCCTGCTGAATTAACTCAGTATCACTTAAACCTGCATTTTGTGCTTGTTGCAAGAGTTGTGTTATTTGCTGATCAGAAAGATCATCTACATTAATAGAAGAGAGATTTTGAAGGTTGGTTTGGGCCGAGGTTTGTTTAATAACCCCGAAACAAATAATGATAACAACCAAAAATATACGAAAGTTAATTTTGTTCATGGTTAAAGGCCATTAGAGTATAATATGACATAATACCCCAATAAAAAGTATTTATTTTTCGCAAATGTAAATCAATTTATTATTAATGAACTGTACAAAAGTTTTAATTTTACCTAAAAGGCATGTTGATCATTACAGTTATCATTTATAATAGTTATTGCCAGTAACTTATCTGCTAAACTCATTTACATTAATTTACCTATTAAACCACCAATTGAATAGTGGTTCACAATTTTACTTACATTATTATATATATCAATAAGTACTGCTATGTGTATTATGGCGCATCATCTGCAACAATATTGGGTTCATGGTATTTGATTTACTAAAATTACAATTCTTCCGGCTTCTGTGTTACTCATGCACACTATACGAATCATATTGGTCTTATATAACACCAGCCTGAAAAAATAAAAAGAGTTGGTTATAAAACTCTGATCAAATGCCTAATGATCATTCAAAATAATAGGTCAGATTGATCCTTGCATGTAAATTAAAGCTGCTACCATGATTGTATTGATAGTTTAAAGAGTAAACAGGAGTAAGCTCGGTCGAAATAAGGTATTTTTTTAGTTTTATGTTGGTATAAAAAGTATTGGCAATATCTACCCAGTGCGAATTAAAATTACCTGTTCCGCTAAAGGCGCTATAATACAGGTCGTTATTATGAACCTGCCTTTCAAGCATTATTCYGTATGAATTTAATCCCTTTAGGTAACTAATATCCAACACAAAACTATTACCCCCGGGTCCAATTCCGGCGCCTATGTATCTGCCATCATTAGTATAACCGTCTCTCGGGCTCGAAAGATGCGTATACCAGGTAGGTTCATCTCTTAATAAAAAAGTTACGGATCTTTGTAACTGGGTTATTTCGGCTTTTAATTGCAAGTAATTATCCTTTGCCAATTCAAACAGCTTTCTACCCCCAAAAGTGTATGCTGCCGAATGTGCAGGTTCCTGTAAAAAATCGTTAAAACTTCCTGTTCTGTCGTTCCTTCCCCATTCAAAGTAAAGTTCTGCATTATACAAGGGCAACAACTGCCGAATATTGATTGCAAATGAAAAATCCTGACCATCCCCCCTGGTCGCGTTTCCAATGTCATTAGCCTTAAGAGATGAACCAGTAATTACGGGGAACAGCCTGCGAAAAATATTCTTTTTATTATAGATAGAATCCTTATCTAAATAATCATATCCTGTAATTCCCAAATACAAACCCTTTAACCATTTTGGCTGCYAGTTAACCGTATAGGCTGATATGTACCGGGTAACCTCGGGCTTGGGAATAAATAAGCCTTTACCATATACCAATTTATTGGTATCAAGCGGCAAATATCCCGACTGCTTTAAATTACCACCTATTATTTGCCACTCAAATGATCCTATAGCGGTTTTTATGGGTTTTACCGAATTAAATGTCCAGTGTAAAAAACCAGGGGCCGAATTACTCATCATGATAGAATTTCTTACTCCCGGGCCCCACCAAATATTTTCTGTTGAAACTCCGGCCTCCATATTTTTAAAATTGACCGTTACTTTTGATTGTCCCGGATACAAATGCTGTAAAGATTTATTGCCAAACCGTTCAGGTGCATCAATGCCATTTATGGTATTATAGTAGGCTGCCAGTAAAGTGGCCGAGTTATTATTGGCCTGCACATCGGCAAACGTATCAAATCTTTTATTTTGAGCATATACAAATTCGGGTTTTACCTGTATCCTGAATATCCCTGCTGTTAATAAAAATCCGCCGCTCAGCATAGTCTGATAACCGGCATTTGGATATAATGATGAATTATTATATCCATAAGGCCGCTTTGTATTATATTCATTAAGCCAGTTAAACGGTAGTAGTTGTATGCCCGAAGGTTGCCCCATCAATTTAAATTTCGCAAACATTTTGCTTGCCACAAGCTTTTGCAGTGATGAATCAGCCCCACTCCACTGGCTGTTTACCGGCCGGATACTAAAAGAAGAAAGGTTATCGCTTTTACCCATTATCTGATCTCTTCTGGCAATATCTTCGGCATAACTTCCTATCGGTATAGTTTGTGAAGAAGCCTTTGTAATACATAAAATCAACAAGCAAATTGATGCCAGCACTTTTTTCACTATCCTGAAAGATAACATTGGGGAACTGCTAAGAATTTTAAACGAGTGCATTATATTTTTTTGAATAAGAAAGCTTCAATACAATTTCAAAAACTTCTTTTAAACGCGTAACGTAAGGGTTGACCCACTAAACTACTTATCAATAAATCACCGTTTAATACAACTAATTTACATTTTAATAATGCAAAATATGCAAT
>NZ_JBFUJG010000208.1:0-6569 GCF_056401495.1 Mucilaginibacter sp. P4_E8 | reverse complement strand
GTTTTCGAACCCGGCAAATTGGGCCAGGGTATCCAGTGTGGTGGTACTGGGTAAATGATTGTATTCAACCCGCCCCCAGATCCTTCGCAAGGTACTGGCACTTAATGAAACCTTTGTTTTGGCTAAAATAAGCAGGTTCAAGTTCTCAAAATCCTTGCTTTGCCAGTCCGCCGCATCACCCCAGTCAAGTTGCTGCTCAATAATTTTTAACAATTGTTTAATAGCAGAGAGATCCATGTTGTAAGGGGCAATTTTTTTGAAGATTCAGCTATACAGCAAGACGCATCAGATCAATTTTCGTGACAGTGAAAGTGAAATTTTGTAAAGTGTTATAATTATCTGTTTTTCAGAATGATACAACTTGAAAAAACTTGAATAATAAATGAATTGCATCGGTTTATAAACAAATATAAGTTTGCTGTCGACCGATCTCTTATCAACCCAAAAGTAAACCAATTATCATATCAAGTAAAGGATGAAAAAGCTATTTTATTTATTCCTGATGCCCATGCTGGGCCTAAGCATAAACCTGAGCGCACAAACCACCCTCTGGAACAGTCCCGATGCATATCTGGGCCAAAAACCTCCCACAGACACACCCAAAGTATTCGCACAAAGTTTATTGACAAAGGCCGATACCTTCGCCTATGACCGGGTTGCCTTTTCGCAAGATGGGAAAGAGTTTTATTACCCAAGCAATACGACGTGGTTTGATAGTAAAAATTCAAAAATACGATACTTTAAACACGATGGTAAAAAATGGAATGGCCCCTTTGTTTTAAACCAGCTTTATTACGCGCCCACCTTTTCCATAGATGGTAACACCCTGTATTTTTTGGGTGGCGGTAAGCGCGATACTTTACACGCGCTGGTATGGCAGTCGCATAGGAATAGTGGAGGCTGGACCGAGCCATCCATATATCTTCAAAAAACTTATGGGCTTTATGATTTTATGCCCACCCAAAGTGGGGTTAGTTATGTAGGCAGCAATGCTCATCAGGGCAACCTTAGGGATTTTAGCACTTATGATATTTGTGAACTGCGAATGTCTGGACAGGACACCACCATTAAAAGTCTTGGGACGCCCATGAATACTCCCGGTTTTGACGGCGACTTTTATGTTGCTCCTGATGAATCATACATTGTGGTAAGCGCTAAGGAAACCAAAGATTTTGAATGCGAACTGTATATCACTTTTCATAAGCCCGATAAAACCTGGACAACTCCTGTTAGCCTGGGGCCATTGATCAACAATGGCATAGCCCACCGCTGGGGCGAATATGTTACACCCAATGGTAAATACCTGTTTTATTCAATGGGTACCAGCCCCAAGGATTGCCATATTTATTGGGTAAGGTTCGACAAGCTGCTGGCGAAATTGAAAAAAGAAAATCTAAACAACCAGTAATAAAAAATCACTATGAAGAAGATAACCGTTATACTGTTGCTTTTGCTGATCGCTAATATCTGGCGCACCTACGGCCAGCAAAGGGAAGCATTTGACCTGGGCCGTATGCTGACTGAAAATAAATTGGTTGCAKTTCCGGCTAATGAGATAAGCGTTTTAAAAGATGGTGATAAACAGGGTATCAGCTGTAAAGGAATTGTTTGGCTAAAAGGAGTAAATTTTAAGCAAGGTCAAATTGATATAGATCTGCGCGGAAAGAATGTATTCCTGAAAAGTTTTTTGGGGATCGCCTTTCACGGGATAGATACAACAACCTGTGATATCCTGTATTTTCGACCGTTCAACTTCAGGCATGAAGATACCCTGCGACGGAAATGGGCTGTTGCTTACATGAGCCTGCCCGATAACAACTATGCCAAATTGCGTAAGGAACACCCACTGGTATATGAAAATGCTGTAAATCCCGTGCCACAACCCGATGAATGGTTTCATGCCACGCTTGTGTTGAAAAACAGAAGGTTAAGCGTATATGTCAATCATTCATCCACACCTTCTTTGGAGGTCACGTTGATCAATGACAGGACAGACGGGCTGCTTGGTATTTATGCAGATGGGCTTGCCGAAGATTTTGCTAACCTAACTATCAATACAAAACCATGAAAACACTATTTATAGCTATACTTTTTAGCTCAGCCACGGCTTTTGGGCAACAAAGTTCATCAGAAAAGTTTAAAACCTTTAACAGAACGGTAAGCATAGTAAATGAAGAAGGTTCAACGGTGGTAAAGTTAAACGAAGCCGAAGGGCCGGGCATTGCATGGATTAAAGGGGAGCAATTTAAGGATGGCAATATTGAATTTGACATTAAAGGGAGGGATCTGCTTCAGCAAAGTTTTGTAGGCATAGCCTTTCATGGTATTAACGATACTACTTATGAAGCCGTTTACTTTCGCCCGTTTAATTTTAATACTCCAGATCCTGTAAGAAAACTACACGCAGTGCAATATATTGCCAATCCGCAATTTGATTGGCCAAAGCTCCGGGCCGATTTTCCGAATCAATATGAAAAGCCCATAATGCCAATTCCTGACCCTAACAAATGGTTTCATGTAAGGCTGGAGATAAAGGGCAGGAAGATAAGCGTATTTGTTAACGGCAACACTTTACCTGCACTTGCCATTGAGCGTCTGGTTGATTCTGGCGGCCAAATGATAGGTTACTGGGTAGGAAATGGCTCTGCCGGGAACTGGAAAAATTTAAACATTACAGCAATAAAATAAGATATATGAAAACGCTGCTTTTTATTCCGGTATTATTTATTGCGCTGCACAGTGCAGCACAAAACCAGCATTTTGATTACTCATCAATAAAACCCGCACTATGGGTTATCCCCAAAACAGATACGCTTGATTATGCCTTGGGTAACCATGCGGGCAAACCGGCTTTGTTGTTAAAGCGGAAATTTGCCAACTATAAATCGGCCAGTATCGCTTATCCCAAAAAACTTAATTTTAAGGATGGCATCATTGAGCTGGATATTGCCGCACCTACGGGGAAGGCAGGGTATGTAGGTTTAGCTTTCCGCATCAAGGACGCGCACCATTACGAAACCCTTTATTTCAGACCCGGTTCATCCRGCACCATCAACGCGGTGCAGTACATGCCCGAAAAGAAATTGGAATTTAACTGGTGGGACTATGAGGCCGAAAAATACCAGGCAAAAGCTACCCTGCCACTTACCGCGTGGTTTCATGTAAAGGCTATAGTGAAGGGGCGTACGCTTACTGTTTTTGTCGATAATCAGCCCAAACCGGTAATGGTGTATAACGCCCTTGACCCCGACCTTAAAACCGGCTCGGTAGGCTTTTGGCTGGGGAACAGTGCATCTGGCGCTTATAAAAATTTAATAGTGAAAACCTTATAAACCTTAATACTATGTTAAGAAACTTTTTAAGGACCGCCTGGCGTAACATGATGCGCCATAAGGTGCACACTATGATCAATGTAAGCGGACTTGCATTGGGAATAACCTGCTGCCTGTTTATTTTTTTATGGGTGCAGGACGAAGAGCACATTGATAATTTTCATCCCAACGGGAAAAACCTGTATACCGTTTACCAAACCTTTACCACCAACGGACAGGTGAACAGCGTTTATTCATCGCCATTAAAATATACCAATAACAAGCCTGTTTTTTTAATGGAGGATATAAAAGATGCTATCCCCGAAGTGAAACGGGAAGCCTTTTATGCCACCGGTTATGAATTGCCATGGGGGCATGCCGAAACATTTCAGGTAGGTGAAAAAACCATGAAACTGGAAGGTTCGCGGGCGGGTAAGGATTTCTTTAAATTATTTAACTACCCCATTATTGCCGGTAATACCGAAACGGCATTGCGCGATATGAGTGGAATTGCCATTTCACGCAAAATGGCCGCTATGTTTTTTAAAAGCCCGGAACAGGCCATTGGTAAAAGCATAAGGTATGAAAATAAGTATAACTTTGTTGTGTCAGCTGTGTTTGAGGATGTTCCGGCGCAAAGCTCTCTGAAATTTGATTTTCTGTTTAACTGGGATGCGCAGAAAAAGCTGCTGGATTGGGCTACCAATAGTTTTCAAACCTATTTGCAACTATCGCCAACTGCCGATCCTGAGAAAACAGCGGCCAAAATAAACCAATACCTGCAAACCCGGCTCGACAAAAATCCTGGGGTACAAACGCAAATAGGCCTGCAGCGCTTTGGCGAACAATACCTGCACAGCAATTTTGTAAACGGGAAACCCGAAGGTGGAAGAATTGAATATGTACGCATTTTTAGCGAGGCCGCCATTTTTATTCTGATCATTGCCTGCATCAATTTCATGAACCTGACAACAGCTCGCTCAGTAAAGCGGGCAAAAGAAGTTGGGGTACGCAAGGTTGTAGGCTCGGGACGGGGCAGCCTGATCGCTCAGTTTTTTGGCGAATCGTTGCTTTTTTCGTTCATGGCAATGATCGTGTCTGTTATTTTGCTGATCATATTATTACCTGCATTTGCCCATTTTACCGGCAAACAGTTTGCCCCTCCGTTTTTACAGGCTTCGTTTTGGATTTCTTTGCTTAGCCTTACATTGGCCACTGGTTTAATTGCAGGTATTTATCCCGCGCTTTATCTGTCATCGCTGCAGCCGGTCCGCATTTTAAAGGGAGTGCTCCGCTTTACGCAGGGGGCCATTTGGTTTAGGAAGGGCTTGACGGTTTTTCAATTTGTGCTTTCCATCATACTACTTATCGCTACGCTGGTGATATCGCGGCAAACCAATTATGTGCAAAATACCCATTTGGGTTATGATCGGGAAAATCTCATTTATATGCGTATTGAAGGTTCATTGATGACAAAAAATAACTATTTACTTTTCAAAGAGCAGGCTTTAAAAATGCCCGGCATAGTCATGGTCGACCGCAGCACTGAAGCTCCGCATGCCATGAATTTTGTTGTGGCCGACGATATTAAATGGCAGGGAAAAGAAAAGAATGCTTCGGTAGGTTTTAAACCTGCTTCTGTTGGGTTTGATTTTCTTAGAATAATGAAGCTGAAGATCGCGTATGGACGTGATTTTTCGCCAGGTGTTGTTACTGATTCAACAGATGCTTTTATGGTTAATGAAGAAGCGGTAAAACAAATGGGCATGAAAAACCCGATAGGAAAATGGGTATCGGCCTGGCAAAAAAAGGGGCACATCATCGCGGTGCTTAAAAATTATCATACCCAATCGTTACATGAGCCCATAAAGCCGGTAATAATAGATGTAAAAGAAGGGGAGTATTTTGGTGTGATCCTGATTCGTACCGAAGCCGGCAAAACAAAGGAAGCGTTGACAAGTCTGGCTAAAATTTATAAGGATCTAAACCCTAATTATCCGTTTGCTTATCAATTTGTTGACCAGGAATATAAGGAGCTATACAGCAGCGAACTGATCATTACCCAGCTCTCGATGGTATTTGCAGTGGTAGCTATCATGATCTCCTGCCTGGGTTTGCTGGGGCTTGTCATGTTTTCGGCAGAGCAGCGTGTAAAAGAGTTTGGGGTTCGTAAAGTACTGGGCGCATCGTTACCGCAGTTAACCACGCTGTTTGCCAGCGATTTTCTGCAACTGATAGGTATTGCTTTTTTAATTGCCGCCCCATTGGGCTGGTATGCTATGGTAAAGTGGCTGCAAGGCTTTGCTTATCGTATTGACCTTTCATGGTGGATATTTGCACTCGCGGGTTTAATATCGCTGTTTATAGCTATAGCAACACTAAGTTACGAGGCAGTTAAAACGGCCATGGCCAATCCTGTTAAAAGTTTGCGGGCCGAATAAATACTATTACAATGATTATTTTTTGAGCGATTGTAAAACAAATGCTGAACCTGTTCCAATAACCGCCCCGGCGGCAACATCAGTAGGGTAATGCACACCAAGGTACATGCGTGAGTAACTAACAGAGCCGGCCCATAAAAATGCCGGCGCTATAACATACCATTTAGGGTAGGCCCTTGATAATGCCGTTACCGTAGCAAAACTGCTTGAGGTGTGGCCAGAAGGGAATGAGGTACTACCTGCTCGGTAAACCGGCACGATATTAATATTTTGAACAAACGGCCGCGGTCGCTTCACTATATGCTTGATCAAAAAGGTGAGCCCGAAAGAGAGCGCGGTACTGCTGGCTATATATAATGAATTTTGACGCATCTGCTTATCGTTGCTTATTATACCTCCAACCAGTAAACCTGCGGGGATTCCAATATCGCCGTAAAGATGTGTCTGGCTTAAAAACATAAATACACCCGTTTGCTCGGGAGTACGATGTTCTTGAAGATCGATCATGATATGGTCATCCAGCTTCTGTAGTCCCGATTGCGCGAATGAGCTTGAGGCGAATGACAACCCCATGAACGATAGCAGGTAAAAGAGATATATTTTCCGGATTGGCTTCATAGGTACTGCAGATTTAGTTTATTACCCGTTTGTATAATAAATATGCGCAATTATTCTATCCAAAGGTAGTTTTGTTTACTATGATTTGCATATGAGCTGTCTTGAAATATAAAGTAATTGAAAATTTAATAATAAGGTAATATTATGGACAAGAGCAAAGACTAACTTTATGGGGCAATAAAATACGAAAGTCCCCTAA
>NZ_JBFUJG010000207.1:0-6663 GCF_056401495.1 Mucilaginibacter sp. P4_E8 | reverse complement strand
GGTTTCTTTTTGTTTTCGGTATAAATAGCACCACCCAGGGCCAGTACCAGCAGGATAGATCCGGCTAAAGAAATGTTTTCGCCTACATAATACGACGTTGGGTGGAATATAAATTCAATTTTGTGGTTACCTGTAGGTATTTGCGCCGCGCGTAAAAGATAATCGGCACGGAAGTATGGTTTTTCAACACCATCTATCAGCATTTTCCAGCCTTGGTTGTAATAAATTTCAGAGAAAACCGCTATTTGCGATGCTGTTGAACCACTTTGATATACCAAATGATCAGGAGAGTAACTCACGAGGTCAATTTTACCGGCAGGGTCAACACCTAATTGCTTTTCGTCGATAACACTTTTATACTGCTTATCAATAATAGCTTCATCCTTAGGGTCAAAACTGCTGATGGCCTGCATTTCCTGGTCGGCATTTTCGGCATATTTAACGCTCTTAACAAACCATGCATGTCCGCAGGCGGTTTGATTTACCTGCATACCCAGGTTTTGCGTTTTAGGATCAGCCGAAATGATGTATTTGGTATTCAGCATATCCAGCACCTCATGATTTATGCTTTTGGTAAGCTGCTCATCTACTACTTCCTGGAAACGCTTTAATCTTGCGGCAGAATATCCCCCGATTGATTTATAGAAAAAAGGAGTAGTGCCATCACCTGTAATAGACTGTGTAAGGTCAATAACACGGAAATTGGGGTCTTTATCTTTTAAAATAAACTGGTCAACCTCGCGAGGTTGAGGTGCGTTATTATCCTGTTTGGCTGCAAAACTATCGTTATTTAAATAGCGTTTATCTACCGTCCACATATCTACCAGTATCAGGGCTAAAAAGCCTACGGATAGTACGGTAACGTTTATCTTCTTTTTAATAAATGCCCATGCTATGGCAAAACTTATGGCTATAAAAATAAGCGAGCGTAATGCATCAGCCTGAGCAACAGAAGCCCTGTCTTCAACGAGTGCCTGAGCTAATGAACTTGCTGTAGCGTTGTCGATCCTCAGCATTTGGGACAGCTGATCGATATAAGCCTGTTGATTGCTGGGTTTGAATGATAAGAACAACGTAGGCAATGCGGCTATAACCAGGGAGATGCCCCCGGTAATGTAAAATGCGATCTTTAGCTTTTTAAATAATTCGGCCTTATTCTCATTCACAATGGCTTCATTCACAGCTAATAAGGCCAATATAGGAAAACAGAGGCCTGCAACCGCCAAAATAGATTCAACAGCCCTGAACTTATTGTAAAGCGGGAAGTAGTTAAAGAACAGGTCGGACACATAAGGCCAGTTTTTACCAAATGACAGCAGCATAGTAAAAATTACCGCACCTAATAACCACCATTTGATACGATTTTTAACAATAAATAAACCCCATACAAATAGAAGACAAATAACAGCACCAAAGTAAAAAGGTCCTTCTGTAAAGGGCTTTTCGCCCCAATAAAGCGGCATAGCATTTTGCGCTATGTAAGCTGCCTGGTCGGCAGGAGCGCCTTTTTCAACCAGTGCCTTAACAACGTGAGAGTCTGCATCCACTGGTCCTCTGCCACCCCCACCGTAAGCGTTAGGGATCAGGAAGGTAAGGCACTCGCCCACACCCTGGCTCCATTGATAGGCATAATCTTTAGGTAAACCATTGCTCGGCTCGGTGGTGTGCTGTGTTAGATTTGATTTGCCGCGAATAGTATCTTTGCCATACTCATAGGTGCTCCATAGCATAGAAGCATTTACTACAACGGCCAGTAAAACAGCGGCGCCAACATATGCTAATGACTTAAGAAAAGCAGCGATTGTTTTAGTTTTAATAGCGTGATATAGTTCTATACCTACCAATATTAGTAATACCAGCAGTAGGTAATAGGTCATTTGTACGTGGTTGGCTCTGATCTCTAAAGCCAGTGCTAATGCAGTTACGGCAGCGCCGGTAAAATGCTTTCCTCTTAAAATAAGTAGGATACCGGCTAAAATAGGAGCAAAAAATGCTATTGCGAAAGCCTGGTTCGCATGCCCGGCGACAAGCAAGATAATATTATATGACGAAAAGGTAAATGCTACGGCACCCGCTGCTGCCAGCCACGGGTTAAGCTTTAGTACACAGAAGAGCAAATAAGCGCCTAATAAGAAAATCAGTATGGTGCCAATAGGATTAGGTAATGAATAGTTTACAGCATTTATTACCCATGTAGTTAAATTGGCCTTATAAGGTGCCCATATCTGGAAGGTTGGCATACCACCATGAATTTGGTTTGTCCATAATATGGTGGTGTCCTTTGCTTTATAGTCATTGACCTCTTTTTGAGTTGATTGCGCTCTTGTAACGTCATTTTGCCCAATAGTTTTTCCCYGAAAAGCAGGAGTAAAATAAATAAAGCATATCACTAAAAAAATTGCAGCTATAGCAAAGTGAATGCCATTACGCTTAAACCAGTTGTTCATTTAAGTTTGTTGAAATGGATAATATATATTCCTCAAAAATAGAAATTTGAATGAGAATAGGAATTATTAGTTATAAAGGAATTACTTAGCAGTTGTGGGGTCTTAAACGGAAAAACAAAAACAGGCCAATTATGCTGGCTATGCTTATGGCATAAGCAATAATAGTGGCTTTATTATATTGTTCATAGTTTCTGCGGATGGTGAAAAAATTATATAATGCCAGCCCGGCAACTATTGCCCAAAAAAACCAACCTATCTTATCGCACAGGGCAAAAACTTGTACGGCTACGGCCATTACAATGAAGTTAACAAAGATAAGCATAACAGACTCGGGGGTGTTGTTATGGGTTCTTCTCCTGTTAAATACTTCTTTAGGTAGCATGTTTAATTATTTTACTTCTTCATAATCAACAAATTCGCCTTCAGAGTCAGGCACGGTACTCTTTTTACCTTGCGGAATATAATCTACCTTAATAGCGCCCTCAGGTTTTCTTGACTGACGTTGTTGTTGCTGGTGTTGCTGTTGCGCTTTATTTACCACGCTTTCAAAAAGTACAGGTATTAAATAGCGCATTAAGCTGCGTATTATATATAATATGCAAATTGATATGAGTAAAAAACGAATTAGAAGCATCTCATTTACTTTTAGCTTACAAATATAAGTATATAACGTTAAAATTGTTTTATTATGATGTTATTGATGTGCAAATGTGCAGATTACAGATGTGCAAATGATTTATCGATGTGTAGGATACAGATTTCAAATGTGTAAATGAAAACTATAATCACACGATTGCTTTTTAATCTGCATATCTGCACATCTAAAACTTCTCCTCCATCATTTTTTCTAAAGCAAACATTTCATCGCGTAATTTGGCAGCCAGTAAAAAGTCCATATTCTTGGCTGCCGCGAGCATATCTTTTTTAGTATTGTCTATTGATTTTTTCATATCGGCTTTGGTCATGTATTGTACAATTGGGTCGGCTGCCAGTGTTACTACGTCGGCTTCTACATAAGCTTGCTGCACACCGCCTTTAAAATCAACAACCGATGTTTGCTCCATAATTTCCTCTCGCGATTTACCAACTGTTGTAGGTGTTATACCGTGTTTGGCATTATAGGCTATTTGTATATCACGACGACGGTTGGTCTCATCCATGGTTATCTGCATGGAATCTGTTACCTTATCAGCATACATAATAACCCTGCCCCGGTCATTACGGGCCGCGCGGCCAATGGTTTGTATCAATGACCTTTCTGAACGCAGGAAACCTTCCTTATCAGCATCAAGAATAGCTACCAGCGATACTTCGGGTAGGTCAAGGCCCTCGCGCAGCAGGTTAATTCCTATCAGCACATCAAACTCACCCAGGCGCAGTCCCCTTAAAATTTCCACCCTTTGCAGGGTTTTTACTTCGGAGTGTATATAACGGCATTTTATGCCTAAGCGGTCCATGTATTTTGCCAGTTCCTCAGCCATGCGCTTGGTAAGGGTGGTAACCAATATACGGTCGCCCATTTTTATAGTTTTATCTACCTCATCAAGCAGGTCGTCAACCTGGTTTATTACCGGGCGTACCTCAATAACCGGGTCAAGTAATCCGGTAGGGCGTATCACCTGTTCAACCACCACACCGCCCGATTTTTCCAGCTCAAAATCAGCAGGGGTCGCGCTTACGTAGATGGTTTGAGGTGCAAGACCTTCAAATTCCTGGAAATTGAGCGGGCGGTTATCCAAAGCGGCCGGCAGGCGGAAACCATAATCAACCAATGATATTTTACGGGAACGGTCGCCACCATACATGGCCCTGATCTGCGGAACAGTTACGTGACTTTCGTCAATCACCATCAGGTAATCCTTCGGAAAATAATCCAGCAGACAGAAGGGACGTGCCCCCGGCAAGCGGCCATCAAAAAAACGTGAATAATTCTCGATCCCCGAGCAATAGCCCAACTCACGGATCATTTCCAGGTCGTAGTTAACCCTTTCTTCCAGCCGTTTGGCTTCCAGGAAACGGCCATCACCAATAAACTGTTTTTTGCGTGTTTCCAGTTCTTCCTGTATGGCCCATATGGATTGCAGGAAACGTTCGCGCGGGGCTACGTACAGGTTAGCCGGGTACACGATCATGTGGGTCATTTTCTCGATGGTTTTCCCGGTGCTTACGTCAAAGGCGCTCAATTCTTCAATATCATCGCCAAAAAAAGAAATACGGTAAGCATAATCAAGATAGGCCGGGAAAATATCAACCACATCGCCCTTCACCCTGAAAGTTCCGCGTTTAAAATCGGCGGTGGTGCGGGCATATAAAATTTCGACCAGCCGGTGCAGAAATGCATTACGGCTGATTCGTGTACCTACGGCAAACTTAAAAACCGAATCGGCAAAGTCGTCAGGGTTACCCATACCATAAATACAGGATATGGACGATACCACAATAACATCCCTGCGGCCCGACATTAAAGCTGATGTAGTGCGTAAACGCAGTTTTTCAATTTCTTCGTTTATCTGCAGATCCTTTTCAATATAGGTATTGGTGGTAGGTATAAATGCTTCGGGCTGGTAATAGTCATAGTACGACACAAAATAGTTCACCGCGTTCTCCGGAAAAAACTGCTTAAACTCGCCGTAAAGCTGCGCTGCCAGGGTTTTATTATGACTCAATATCAGCGTAGGCTTTTGCGTTTGCTGTATAACATTGGCCACGGTAAATGTTTTGCCTGATCCGGTAACACCCAGCAGGGTTTGAAAAGGATCATTGTTATTTACACCTTCAACCAGTTGCCTTATGGCTTCAGGCTGATCGCCGGTGGGGAAGTATTGGGAGGTTAAATTAAAATCCATGTTGTTATGTAAAAATACAAATAATCCTGCAATAGGGTTTGTAAATCAAAATAAGTACATGATAATGACAACCGTATGTCAACAGTGTTTTAATGGGGTAAACATTAACAGGCGGGATACCTCAGGGTCCTCTGCGAGAGACCCTGAGGGGACGAAACGGGATAAATATTGGTATAAATATTTACACACTGGCAAAACAACCGGCATTAGCTTGAGGAGCTGATGCGCTTGGCGCGTTCAAAAAAGCTTAGCCTTTTCATTTGCTCCTCCACCTCACCTATAGCCTGCATCAGGTTGTTTTGTGTTTTAGCGAGCTCTGTTAAGGCCTCTATCATCACCTCCCAAACGGGTTTCATACGATCAATAAGCTCCTGGCCTTTAGCCGTTAACTGGATAAGACGTTTTCTTTCATCTGCTTTATCCCGTTTGGAGCGGATCAGTTTTTCTTTTTCGAGCTCCTTTAAAAGGCTTATTGTGGAAGGATGGGTGTAGCCAATTTCATTGGCAATTTCAACTACACTTAAAACAGACCGTAAGTGCAAAGTATAAATAACCGGGAACCATTTGGGTTCAAAATCAATGCCGTTGGCTTTATATATTAGCGTGCCATCCTTACGTAACTGGTCGCTTAGGCGCTGTAACCTTGTTGAGATAGCTAAAATGCCCGATTCATCTATAACATTCATCTGTAAACCTGTGGTTAATTATTCAAATGTAATTGATAAAAAATAGTATCAGTAAGCATTAACGGGAATGAAGCCGGCAGTTTGGATTTGTCAAGCCGGGTAAAACCATTTCGCTCATAAAAACGGTGAGCGGCTTTCAGGGCTTCAACCGTGCCCAAATACACGTTGGCAATTTGGTTTTGTTTGCAATGGTCAATTAGTTTATTGAGGAGTGCCTGCGCAATACCAAACTCTTTGCCCCGGTATTCCTTGCGTACAAACATTTTGCGGATGGTACCTATTTTACCATCGGTAACAATTAATCCTATTGTGCCAACAAGTTGTCCGTTAATTTTAGCGCCCCAAAAATTGCCACCGGTTTGGTGATAGTTTGTTTCAATATCCAGCAAATCGGGCTGATGCTTCAATGTGACAGGGAGATTAAACTCCGTTTGCTGTATAGTTAAAATAATATCAATTATTTGCTGGCAGTAAGTATTGTTTAATGAGGTAATAACAAAATCAGTATCCATAAAAAAATAATTTATGTACAAATATACGTAGTTAACTACATATATTCCAAATTGAATTTTAAAATATAACAAAACCATGACGGGGAAAGGGGATTTTACATTGGAAGGCCACCTTTATATATTTTCAATTATATAATACGTTAATTGTGGTTTAAAAGAATTAAATTTAATC
>NZ_JBFUJG010000206.1:0-6677 GCF_056401495.1 Mucilaginibacter sp. P4_E8 | reverse complement strand
ATTAGTATCTATTTGCATGCCCGCTTATAATGCTGGGAAATACATCACCGAAGCTTTAAACTCCATAATTAATCAGTCGTATCAAAACTGGGAGGTTATTGTTATTAATGATGGCTCAACGGACAACACGGCCCTTGAGCTTGAAAAAATATCCGATATTAGAGTAAAAAAACATCATCAGGAAAATAAAGGCCAGTGCGCCGCGGCTAATAAAGCATTCAGGTTGTCACAGGGAGACCTGATTAAATTTATGGATGCTGACGATATAATCTCACCCGATTTTATTAAAGAGCAGGTATCAAAAATCAATGGAGAAAAAAAAATCATCGCTCATGCATCATGGGGAAGATTTTATAAGGATGACCTGGCAACTTTTACTATAGCCGAGGATGTTATATTAAGGGACATGAAGCCGGCAGATTGGCTCATTGCATCAATGACTGATAAACAGGTCATGCTTCAATGTGCTTTATGGCTTATTCCCCGGGAAATACTTGACCGTTCAGGATTGTGGAATGAAAAACTTTCCCTTATTAATGATTTTGAATTTATTATAAGAGTATTGCTTTGCGCAGATGAACTTAAATTAGCAGAAAGAGCTACCCTGTATTATAGGAGCGGTTTAGCATCTTCTTTATCAGCCACCACATCAAAAACAGGAGCGGAGTCTGCTTACAATGCAATTGACCTGGGAACTCAATATCTTTTAAGATACGAAAATAGCAATCTTGTCAAAAAAATCGCTGCAGACTGTTTTCAACGTCTTGTATATACTTTTTATCCTACACACAGAAGCATAATCAATAAGGCGAAATCTAAAGTAAAAGAGTTGGGCGGCTCCGGTATTCCTTTTCCAGCAGGTGGGTATACGAAATTGTTAGTGCGGATAATTGGGTGGAAAGCAACCCAACAACTTAAATATTCATTTAAGCATATAACTTAATTGGCTCGCTGTAGAATTTACGTCCTCACCTACAAAAGAAACCATTTGCTGTCCAGAGCTATTCAAAGCCTGCTTGATCAGAGTTTCCCTGATTGGGTATGCGAGATTCATAATGACAGCCCCGATGATCACTTCCCTGAAAGCTATATCAGATCATTAAATGATCCCAGGTTTATTGTTAAAAATCACGACCTAAACATTGGTGCTGTTGCCAGCTTCAATCTTACTTTTGCAGTTTGTGAAGAACAATRTGCAAGTATTCTTGAAGATGATAACTGGTGGCAGCCTGATTTTTTGCTGGAAATGGTCTATTTGATGGATAATAACCCTGCTGTTAATATTGCTTGGAGCAATATGAATTTATGGGAGGAAATGCCTGGTAATGAATGGAAAAACACCGGAAAAACTATCTGGCCGCAAAACAAGGGTGTTTATGCCTTTAAATGGCCAGAAAACAAACAGGCAATGAGCGCATTACATTCAAACGGCGCAATGATRTTCAGAAGTAAGACAGCCTGTAACTATGTAATTCCCGAGAAAGTGTTCTTTAATGCCATTGAACTGGTTCGTGAGCGTTCCTTTGAACATCCAATACTTTTAAATAATAAACCGCTTGCCAATTTTGCTATCACCATCAATACAAATCGCACCAATGATCCCTACATCTGGATCGCAACTCAGGCAATGCTGCTTGCCAGTTTCGTTCAGGCTTCCTATGACCCACAAAAAACATTTATAGATAGTCTGGATTATTATCGAACGCAAGAGCCAAACCCGTTGGCAAATTTTTTCCTTGCTAATTTTTTAATAATCAAAAACAGATCGCTTTATAAATATTTTAAGATTAACGACTGGTTTGCAATTACCAAATGGCTGGTCAAACATGGTTACAGGTTGAACTACATTAAAAATTATCTGAAAACACAAAACGAAACCTATAGTTTTTTACTTAAAAAAACCCGTTTAAGGTATCAGGAATCTAATAAAGGCCAGGCTTGAAGATCGCTATGATAGTAAATCCGTTGATACCTGTTCCGCCGGAGCAATATGGGGGCATAGAGCGGATTGTTTACATGTTGGTACAGGAGCTCAGCAAGAAAGGACATGAAATTACACTATATGCCAATAAAAATTCTAAACCCGGCTGTAAACTTATTGGCTACCGCGAGTCTGAAAATTATGGCTTAATGGATATGATAAAGATCAATCTGTTAACATCTGCCATTGCTTTTGGCAATTATGATATTGTGCATACTTTTGGCCGTATGAGTAATATAGGTTTGCTGATGCTGGGCAAGCTGCCTAAAATAGTTTCCTACCAGCTTCCCCCTACCGTATCACAGGTAAAAAAGGCAGTTAAAATTTCCGGCAAAAATTCACTTCAGTTTACGGCATGCAGTAATTATATCGCCAGGCAAATTAACACGATAAGTAAGGTTACCACCATTTATAATGGCATTGATATAAATGATTACCAGTTTAATAACGATATTTCCGCAGATGCTCCACTGGTATTTTTAGGAAGAATACAGCGTGAAAAAGGGACTGCCATTGCCATACAAACAGCAATCAAAACTAACCAGAAGCTAATTATTGCAGGTAATATACCGGCCGAAAATATCCACCAGCAATATTTTAATGAAGAAGTAAAACCACTTATTGACCAAGACCAAATAAGGTATATTGGGCCCGTAAATAATATCCAAAAAAACGAATTATTAAGAAACGCCATTGCTTTACTGATGCCCGTTACCTGGGATGAACCATTTGGTATAGTTATGGCCGAAGCCTTTGCCTGCGGTACTCCTGTAATTGGTTTTAACAGGGGCGCCGTTCCCGAAGTTGTAACCAACGGAACCACTGGTTTTATATGCAATACCGTTGACGAAATGGCAGCAGCTGTTCGTAATATTGATATCATTGACAGGAATAACTGCCGTAAGGTTGCAGAGGAGAAATTCAACTCCGTGTTACTGGCGGCCCAGTATGAACAGCTTTATATGAATGCATTAAACAAATATTGAAGAATATTACTTTTATAACAACCGGGCAGCCCACTACCAATCCGAGGCTGGTTAAAGAAGCCGAAACTTTAATAGGGCTTGGCTACAGGGTAAAAGTAATATGCTGTTTCTACCAGTCCTGGGCGCAAAAATTTGACCAGGAGATCATCAGCAGAAACAAAAATGTTTATATTTATTGCGGAGGCGATCCGGAGGTACATAGGGCAGCCTATTTTAAAACCCGTATTCGCCAAAAAATATGCTCACTGCTTTTTGGATTTACGAAAGCCTTGGGGGTACCTGAAAATGCTATTAGCCGTACACACGCCGAAGCATTGCACTTAGCCAAAAAAATAAAAACAGACCTGTATATAGCCCACAATCTTGGTGCCCTGCCGGCAGCGGTAATAGCTGCAAGGTACAATAATGCCAAAATAGGCTATGATGCGGAGGATATGCATTCCGGTCAGTTTGTTTCCAATAAGGATGGAATGTACCTGCTTAATAAATACATTGAGGAAAAATATTTTGCGCAAACTGATTATTTTACAGCGGCAAGTCCGCTTATTGCCAAAAACTACCAAAACATGTACTCCTGTTTAAATCCGGTAGTTATTAATAATGTTTTTCCAAAAACAAAGCTAACGCTGAACCTCAATTATAAAACGGACCGACCCTTGAAACTTTTTTGGTTCTCACAAACTGTTGGCGGTGACAGAGGACTTGAAATAATAATAGCGGCCATGTCACTTATCAGCAAACCAACAGAATTACACCTGTTAGGTAGTTGTTTACCGGCAGATAAACAGCATATACTGAAATCAGCAAAAGACAACGGTATTCATGAAAATCAAATATATTTTCATAGACCAATTGCAGCCGGTGACGTTATTAAACTGGCTGCCCGGTTTGATATCGGCATGGCTACTGAAACAGCATCAAGCCTTAACCGGGATATTTGCCTTACCAACAAAATTTTTACATATGTACAGGCTGGTCTGGCCGTCATTGCAAGTGATACTCAAGCGCAGGAGCTCTTCCTGGAACAGTACCCTGATTCGGGGAATTTATACCATAAAAATGAAGTTCAATCAATGGCAAACTGCATTAACCAATATGCAGAAAACCCTGAAAGTTTGTATCGAATCCGTGAACTTAATTATGGTCTTGGGCAAACTACATTAAACTGGGAAACCGAAAGCAAAATATTCCGGAATATAGTTGAGCAAACCTTAAATAATGTTCAATAAGCGTATCCTCATCATATCCCCCTACTTCGCCCCTGTTAATGCTGCAGATATACAGCGCATAAGAATGAGTTTGCCCTACTTTGCAGATCATGGTTGGAATGCTGAAGCGGTGATGGTTGATGAACGTTATACAGATATGAACAAGGATGCACTATTACTGCAAAGCGTTCCTTCAAATATTAAGATACATAAAGTTAAGGCTCTTGGTAAAAACTGGACTTCAAAATTAGGGCTTGGCAGCATTGCGCTACGCTCCCTGTGGTTTTACAAACAAAAGGTAAACAGACTTTTAAAGGCTAAAAAATACGATCTCATTTATTTTTCAACTACCCAGTTCCCGGTTTGTATTTTAGGCGCTTATTGGAAAAAAAAATTCGGTATACCCTACATCATTGACATGCAGGACCCCTGGCATTCTGATTATTATATGGATAAACCAAAGGCGCAACGCCCACCAAAATACTGGTTCTCCTATCGTTTAAATAAATACCTGGAACCAGTAGCTATCAAAAATGCCGATGGTTTGATAAGTGTTTCTGTTGATTATATTGATGACCTTAAAAACAGATATCCTGTCATAAAAAATATCCCTGCTGCTACGATCACCTTTGGTGCATTTGAGCCCGACATGCAAATTGCTGAGGAAAACCATGCAAGTTTCACTAACCTGCTGGATACCCAATTGATCAACATAGTTTATATAGGCCGGGGCGGCGCTGATATGCACCAGGCAATAACACCTGTGTTTGAAGCGCTTAAAAAAGGGTTAATTGATAATAAACGGGTATTTGAGCGGCTAAAATTATATTTTATCGGTACCAGCTATGCGCCTGCCGGTCAGGGAAAACCAGGCATATTACCCCTTGCCAAACAATATGGCGTAGAAGAACACGTGATTGAAATTACTGATCGGATAAGTTATTATCACACCCTGTTCACTTTACAACAGGCAGATGCACTCTTTATTCCGGGTTCAGATGATCCTAAATATACCGCATCAAAGATCTACCCTTACATGTTAACTAAAAAACCGTTACTGGCTATTTTTAATGCAGCAAGTTCTGCTATAAAAATCCTCAACGAATATGGATTAAAACATGTTTATGATTATGACCATATAAAACAAGCCGATCTTAATGATTTTTTTACCAGTTTATCCTCGGGTGATAATAATACGCAACAATATAATCAGGAAGCAATAAATAAATACTCGGCCTCACAAATGACTATAAACCAATGTCATTTCTTTGATAAAGTAGTTAAATGATATATCTATATTAATGCGTTTAGCCATCCTCACTACTCATCCCATCCAGTATTATGCCCCGGTTTYTAAATTGTTGAATGAAGCACAACAGATCAACATCATAGTATTTTATACCTGGGGTCAAAAAGCAACAGAAAAATTTGATCCTGGTTTCGGAAAAAATATTGATTGGGATATCCCGTTGCTGCAAGGCTATGACTATGAGTGGGTAAAAAACACTTCCACTGATCCCGGATCGCATCACTTCAAAGGAATTATTAACCCCGAATTGATTGCCCGGGTCAATACCTGGCAGCCTGATGCTTTATTGGTTTTTGGATGGGCCTACCACAGCCATTTGAAGGCTATCCGCTATTTTAAAACCCGGATACCTGTTTATTTTAGGGGCGACTCAACGCTGCTCGATGTTCAAAATGGATTTAAAGCGCTATTAAGATCTGTTTTTTTGAAATGGGTTTACCGCCATATTGACCACGCTCTTTACGTAGGTACCAATAATAAAGCTTACTTTAAAAAGTATGGCCTAAAAGATGAGCAATTAAGTTTTGCACCCCATGCGGTTGACAATGACAGATTTATTGCCGACAGAACCGATGAGGCCTTGAAACTACGCCAAAACATTGGCATTCCGGCTGGCGATGTACTCGTATTGTTCGCCGGTAAACTGGAGCAAAAAAAATCCCCTCTGTTACTATTAGATGCTTTTTTAGCTTTGGGCAAGCCCAATATTCATTTATTATTTGTGGGTAACGGTATTATGGAGGCACCAATACAAACCAAAAGCAGCAATCATAAAAATATCCATTTTATTAATTTCCAAAACCAATCCTTAATGCCTGTAGTATACCAGGCTTGTGACCTTTTTTGCCTGCCTTCCAAAGGGCCAGCTGAAACATGGGGACTTGCCGTAAATGAAGCTATGGCTGCTGGTAAACCTGTATTGGTATCTGATAAAGTTGGTTGTGCTATTGACCTGGTGATACCTGGTTTTACAGGCGATATTTTTGAATCGGAAAATTTATCGGATATTACTGAAAAACTCAGACTTCTTACAAATGATAAATCTCAATTGAAAATCTTAGGAACTAATGCAAAAAATAAAATAGCCGAATGGAGTTTTAGCAAACAAGTGGCCGCTATCTTAAATAAAATAAAGGATAACCATGCAAGCCAATAAGCCCCCGTTAGAGCGGTTCATTGTATTATTCCTGCCC
>NZ_JBFUJG010000205.1:0-6692 GCF_056401495.1 Mucilaginibacter sp. P4_E8 | reverse complement strand
TGCCCACCATGCTTCGACAGGCTCAGCATGACAGCTTTATTTTGAATCTATATATGTGAGGTCACAATAACAAAATATCTATCTGATGCGCATGAACCATATTTACAATCGGAGACCATGCAAATACCGTAAATCGGCCATCCTGCGAAGCTACCAATGCAATAGCATCCTGTTGATCAAACACAAACTGAGCAGCTGCCAGGTGCCGTGTGCCACCGTTTTGAGCCGGGTGTATTACTTTGGTTGAACAGCCAACCACAGGTTCAGTAACGATGATCTCTTCAACCCGTGCGCTTTTTGATGAGCGGCCAATTTTGGCTCCAAAAGCCAACAGCTCGTGCTTATCATTTATTACCGTTGCACCATCAATAGATGTTAAACCGCCAATGGTATCTACGGCCCTGCGCAGTTTTTCCTGCCACGAGGTATGGTATTTTTCAATCCCCTCATGTATCATCAGATCAGTAAGACCTGAAAATGCCGGGGATACAGGATAGGAGATAGGTGTAATGATAGATTCCATCCACTCTTCATTACCTGTGGGCACAACCAGTAATATGCCCCCGCGTTTGTGGGCCTGCATGGAGGCCGCCAATTGTACCAGTACGTTTACAGGGTCGTTCCAGGATGAGGGCAGGGTAAAATCAAGCATAGAGGTAAGTATTGTAGGGCAGTCTGAAAGGGTTGAACCCTGCTCATCCACTACTTTTATATCATCACCTTTTAAAATGGCAATGTTCACAAATTTGCCAAATCCATCAACCCGGCGATGTTTTACAACCAGCAGGCCTGGTTCAATTACCTCTAATACAAAACAATAGGCCGGTATTGCCAGGGTGGTTCCCCATACATAAAGTTCGCCATCCTCAATCCACACACCCAGGTGTATCCCCGGTTGCTGAACAGCAGAAGCAAATTTTGTTAAAATATTTGGTGCAAGCGATATTTTATGACCAAACAGCAATGGTTGTCCGGCACTTTCAGGAGGCAGAAAAGCAAGTGTAAATTTTGGTGAATATCCCTCTTCACGGCGCAAACTGGCCCAAAAGGCAATGTCAATTATCGTTTCAATTATATTAATATCGGGTGTAGGGGCAGCAAGATCGGCGTCATCTCCGGCAGCATTTACTTGCGAGTGAAAATACTTAAAATGCCGCTCTATTGATGGAGCCACAACCCGGGCAGCTTTATAAGTAGGTTCAGATGTTGTGCTGCTGGTTTTCATTTTTTAATGAGTAGGTTTTAAGCGTAAATTGCTTTGTTTATTTAATTTATGTTCTCAAAAATAATGCTTATTAACTATGGGCACAAACAAATGGCTCAAAATTGCAATTGCCGGATAATTCTGCTTTGATAAAATTATATCTTTATTTTTGATTGACTGCATTACCGCTAATGCTGAAATTAACTACAATGTACAATATACTTTTACAATATATTATTGATTATTCATCGTTGCCAGTATCTGACGAGGACTTTAAGCGGATACAGGATGCCTTTAAACCTAAAAAACTGCGAAAAAGACAATACCTTTTACAGGAGGGAGATGTATGCAAATATCTTTCATTTATTACAAAAGGCGCGTTGCGTCAATATTCGGTAGATCATAAAGGCATTGAACACATCGTAAGATTTGGTATTGAACGATGGTGGGTGGCCGACTATGAGAGTTTTACCACACAGCAACCAGGTACCTATAATATTGACGCATTGGAAGATTCTGAATTATTACAAATTACCAGCGCGCACCTGGAAGAACTTAAAAGAACAGTTCCGGCTGTTGATGCTACCATGAAAAAGATAGATCAACGCAGCTATATCTCACATCAAAAAAGGATTCGCTCGGCCATTAGCCAAACTGCCGAAGATCGTTATAATGAACTGATGAATAATTATCCGGAATTGGTTCAGCGTTTTCCTCAAAATATGATCGCTTCTTATCTGGGTATTTCCCCGGAAACTTTAAGCCGTATCCGTAAACAGATTGTTTCAAAGTAGGGTTTTACACTTATAAATTATCCATACTTTTGCACTTTAAAATAAGTATGGATCAGGTAACGGCTCCCGGGAAATTAAAATTACGAATTGCCTGCGGAGTATTCTTTTTTATTTCGGGTTTTGGATACTCATCCTGGGCCTCACGTATCCCATCAATACAACAGCAATTACATTTAAATGAGGGGCAGTTAGGAGCGGTATTATTTGCCTTGCCAATAGGCTTAATGCTCACTATCCCTTTAACCGCTAAAATGCTTAAGCATTTTAGCAGCAGGAGCATAATGCTTGTGGGAGCTATTGCTTTTAATCTTTTATTGTGTGTACCCGGTTTTACAGCATATATGTGGCAACTGGTTGTACTACTCTTTTTCTTCGGATCGGCCCGTAATATATTTAATCTGTCTGTAAATGCGCAAGCGGTAAGTGTGCAGTCGTTTTACGACAAATCTATCATGGTTACCTTTCACGGCATCTGGAGTATGGCTGGCTTTGCGGGTGCCGCGGTAGGTTATTTAATGGTATCATATAATGTTGCTCCATCTTATCATTTATTGTTTGTGGGGATAGGCATGATCATTATAACAGTCATCTTTTATCCATATGCTTATCATGAAAAGCCAGTTGTTCAGGCTAACAGATCTGTTTTTTCGTTACCTGATAAACACCTGCTAAAATTTTCTTTGATCTGTTTTGCTTCTATGGCCTGCGAAAATACCATGTACGACTGGAGCGGGATTTATTTTCAAAAGGTGCTGCATGCTTCAAAGCCGGCCGCAACAGCGGCCTTTGTGGTTTACATGGTAGCCATGACCATTGGGCGGTTTACAGGCGATAAATTGGTTGCATCGGCAGGGATAAAGAAAGTGTTGAGTTTTAGCGGTATTTTGATCCTGACAGGCCTGTTGTTTTCGGTAACATTGCCCTATACCTATACCGTTTATTTAGGGTATGCTATGGTGGGTTTGGGCGTATCATGTGTAGTGCCCTTAGTTTTCAGCATGGCCGGTAAATCGCAAAGTATGAATACCGGGCAGGCGCTGGCTGCAATATCTACAGTAGGTTATCTCGGGTTTTTAATAATACCACCGGCTGTTGGTTTTATAGCTCAGGCGGCTGGCCTGCGTTGGGCGTTTGGTATTGTTGCGGGTTTTGGGGCACTTATTATTTTAATGGTATCTAAAATTTCGGAAGCAAAACCAGAAGTTTTGCCGCAAAACTTATAATTATTCTATTTATTGTAAAAGGCTTGACAAATGTCAATGCAATTTTCTGCCTTATGTCATTTGGCAGGTTTTGTGGTCACCGCACCTTTGTTATGTAAATAAATACATAACAAAATGAAAAAGATAATTTTTATAACCGGCACAAGCACCGGTTTTGGTAAATTAATGACTCAAACTTTATCAAAAGAAGGTCACACCGTAATTGCTGCAATGCGTGGCGTAAATGGTAAAAATCAGGCAGCGGCCCAGGAACTTGCTGCATTGCTCGGTGTCGATGTGGTTGAGCTGGATGTAACCAGCGATACATCTGTAAATGAAGCTATAGCACAAAGCCTGGCCAAACATGGCCGTATAGATGTATTGGTTAATAATGCCGGTGTAGCAGGTTTTGGTTTAACCGAAGCTTATACACTTGACCAGGTAAAACGCTTGTTCGATGTTAATTTTTATGGGGTGCTGCGTACCTATAACGCGGTATTGCCATCTATGCGGGCAAATAAAAATGGCCTGATCGTCAACATTTCAACAGGTGCCAGTGGCTTTACAATGCCTTTTATGGTGCCTTACATGGCTTCAAAATTCGCGATGGAATCTTTAACAGAAGGCATCCAGCAGGAATTAAAAGCTTATGGTATCGAAAACGTATCCATTCAAAGTGGTGTATACCCAACCGAAATGAATAACGGTAGCAAAACTGGTTTTAATGCTGATAAAGAAGATATTATTGCTGCTTATGGTGATGGTGCCACCAATGCTTTTAATAAGATGGGTACAGCTTTATTTGGCAAGATGGCTGAATTTAAAATGGACCCGCAAACTATTGCCGATGGGGTTCTTGAATTGATCAATAAAGAAAAGGGAACCCGCCCGCTGCGTTTCCCGCTCGATGCAATTGCTTTGGGTGCTGATCATGAATTTGTAAAATCACGTGCAGATATCAAAGATAAGTGGTTAAAGAATTACGGATTTACTTTATAAGTAATACCTTGGTGCCATAATAATATATTACATAAAACATATTACATAGAATGTCATGCCGAACTTGTTTCGGTGTGACTTCAGATTTATAAAGTCATAAAAAATCAAAACCAAATCATGGAAACTCAACCGGAAATAAATGCCCAACCAACCGAACTTTTTATTAAAATAGCTGTATCCAATTGGGAATTACAGAACACAAGACTAAACGGTTTGTTAAATAAACTGACTGATGAAAAATTGCTTTCTGAAACAGCGCCGGGCCGTAATAGCGGCCTTTATTTATTAGGGCACCTTACAGCGGTTAGCGACGGCATGTTCACATTTCTGGAATTGGACGAAAGGCTTTATCCGCAGTTAGATCATATTTTTGTGAAAAACCCGGAGACATCCGAAATTGAAAAACCTTCAATTACCGAGGTAAAAGAATATTGGAATAAGGTAAATACGCTGCTTAAACAAAAAATGGATGCGATGCAGCCTGCTGATTGGTTTACCAAACATAGCGCCATATCTGCAGAGGATTTTGAAAAGGAACCACACCGCAACAAGCTTAATATACTCATCAATCGTACCAATCATCAGAGCTATCATATGGGGCAGTTGATCTATTTGATAGAAAAAGCCTCCGTTTAAACATCTTTTACCTGACATTAAGATGAAATGAATTTGACAAAGCGATGGTAAATAAAATTCAAATCCTGTATACTTTTGCCTAACGCTGTTAAATAAATTAATGAGTGTTAAAACCGGGTGATAAAATTTGTTCCCGGTTATTTTTGAAAAATCATTTAACGCTGTTAAATAATTTAATTACATAAAAAAGTGGCAAGTAAAGAACGAATACAACGCTTAAAAGATGAAACCAGGATAAACATCCTGGAGGCATCACTCCAGATTGTGAAAGAGGAGGGATGGCAGTCTTTAAGTATGCGTAAAATTGCCGATGTAATTGAATACACCGCGCCTATCATATATGAATATTTTGCAAATAAAGAAGCTATACTGCTTGAGCTTACCCGAAAAGGATATTTAATTTTATCCAGAGATTTGCAGGAAGCCCGTGGTAAGCATCGCCTTCCCGCTAAGCAGTTGGAAGCTATGTGGCTGGCTTATTGGAATTTTGCCTTTGATAACAAAGAGCTTTACCAGCTGATGTTTGGAGTAGAGATGAATTGTTGCTGTGACCTTGTAGAAACCCTGCCTGAGTCAGAAAACCCATCCACACTGTTTAGCGAAGTAATAATTGAGCTAATGGATATAGAAAATCCATCCAAAGATTTGATCTGTTTAAAATATTATACTTTTTGGTCGGTTGTTCATGGTCTTATTTCTATCAATATTCTCAGAAGGGGTTATTCTGATGAGGTAAACCGCCAGGTGTTAAAAGATGCCATTGGCAGTATAATCAGATCTATTGAGAGAGAGAAAGAAAAGGTGTAATTTTTTAATCTATAAATAACAGTGTTAAATAATTTAACACTGTTAAATGAAAMTTCTAAGCATCTACGTAATAATAAAATATAAATAAAATGGACATTAACTTTTACCTACTACTAATCAGCGGTGTTAAAAATATTAACACCGCTAAATCAAAGCAATCATGTAAAGAGAGTTAGCTACGCTAACGCATTTGTAAGTGATTGCAAAATATAACTAAGAATATAACTCAATCAACATATACATCTACCAGCCTTTGGGCTGGGTTTTTAACACCCTATCATTTATCATCATTAAAATTAATCATTCATGAAAAGTATCATTTTAGCGCTCATCGCCCTCTCATTATATGGTTGCTCTTCAGCGCCGCAAACACAGCAAGCTCCGCCGCCACCATCATTACCTGTAGCAACCATTGCTTCAGGAACAGAAACCACTTACCAGGAATATCCTGCATCAATAGAAGGTACTGTTAATGTAGAAATACGCCCGCAGGTAAGCGGAACTTTAGATAAAGTTTTTGTTGACGAAGGCGCCTTTGTAAACGCAGGTCAGCCAATTTTCAAGATCAACGAACAGCCGTACCGTGCAGCTTTAAACAACGCGCTGGCGAACTTGCATTCCGCTGAAGCATCACAAATAAATGCACAGCTGGAAATTGATAAGCTTACCCCGCTTGTTCAAAATAAGGTAGTATCTGAGTACCAGTTAAAAACCGCCAAAGCTGCTTACCAGGTTGCTACAGCCAATATTGAATCGGCAAAAGCAAACGTATCAACAGCACAGATCAATGTGGGGTATACCCTGATCAAAGCCCCTGTAAGTGGTTACATTGGTCGTTTAGAAAAGAAACAAGGTAGTTTAGTTGGCCCACAAGATGCCACCTCACTTACTCAATTATCAGATGTACATGATGTACACGTTTATTTTGCTTTAGGCGAAAAGGACTTTGTAAACTTTAAAGAACAATATCCTGGTCAAACCCTAACGGATAAATTGAAACAACTGCCATCAGTATCATTATTACTGGCAGATGGTACCGAGTACACCACC
>NZ_JBFUJG010000204.1:0-6725 GCF_056401495.1 Mucilaginibacter sp. P4_E8 | reverse complement strand
GTTGGGTGTTGCGTGAAAGAGGACAAACAATTTAGTCAAGAATCATGATAATCCCTTAATCCCATAAATCAAGGTTCGGACAAAAACCTACGAAATCATACCAATCACTAAAATCAACGGTCAAAAAAAGCCGCATTTTTTAAAAATGCGGCTTTAGTTTTTTTTAGTTATTTGGTTTGATTTATTGAGCAATAATTAAAGTCCTTCATCGTGCTGGCTTGAGTCAAGTCCGGCAAGTTCTTGTTCAGGTGTTACACGTAGTGTGCTGATCATATCAGTGATCTTTAACAATAACAATGAGCCAAAAAATGCGAAGGCCGAAACGCCTACTAAGGTTATCAGGTGCAGAAAAAACAAATGAGTTTCGCCATAATATAAACCATTACCGGTAGTGTTGCCTCCGTTTACATTTTGATGGGCAAATACGCCGGTTAATAACATACCAACCATACCACCTACACCATGGCAAGGGAATACATCAAGTGTATCATCAATGGTGGTTGTTGTTCTCCAGATCACAACCAGGTTGCTTACTACAGCTGCAACAATACCAATTATTAAGGAGTGTGGCACAGTTACAAAGCCAGCTGCCGGTGTAATGGCTACAAGGCCAACAACAGCGCCTATACAGGCACCCATAACACTTGGTTTTTTGCCACGTAATATATCAAAGAACATCCAGGCCATTGCAGCAGCTGCCGAAGCGGTAGTAGTTGTAGCCAAAGCGGTAGCAGCCAATGTGCCTGAACCTAAAGCCGAACCAGCATTAAAGCCGAACCAGCCAAACCATAATAAACCTGTACCTAATAGTACATAGCTAAGACGGGCAGGGGTGTGCGTTTTATCATTACGTTGTTTTAAATATAATGCCGAAGCAAGTGCTGCCCAACCTGCAGACATGTGCACAACTGTACCGCCCGCAAAATCAAGTACGCCTTTTTGGAAAAGGAAACCATCAGGGTGCCAGGTTGAGTGCGCAAGAGGGGCGTATATACATATCATGAACAGGCAAAGGAATATAACGTATGAGTTAAAACGGATACGTTCTGCAAATGCGCCTGTGATAAGTGCCGGAGTAATTACGGCAAACTTTAATTGGAACATGGCAAATAATACCAATGGTATGGTTGGCGCAAGTTTCCAGGTGGCATTGCCCAGTGTTCCTTTCATCATAAAGAAAGTACGCGGATCGCCAATAAAACCACCAATGGTATCGCCAAAGGCAAGGCTAAATCCAAAAATAACCCATATTACGGTAATAACACCCATACATACAAAGCTTTGCAGCATGGTAGAGAGTACATTTTTTTTACTAACCATACCGCCATAAAAAAAGGCAAGTCCTGGGGTCATGATCAGTACAAGTGCAGTACTTACTAATAGCCAGGCAGTATCACCGCTATCAATTTTACTGTCTTTAACGGTTGTAAGTTCAACCGATGGGAAGATAAGGGCAAGTACAATTACAATTATAAGTACGCCAAAGGGTATGAATTTTTTCATGTTTCGGGTTTTAGGGAATAGTTAATAAAGTTTATTAATACTGCCTGGTACCCAATCAAAATGCCAGGCAGTATTAAAAATTAATAGTTAGCCGGGCACCCAATCAAAATGCCAGGCCAGTATTAAAACTAAATTTTTTAAAAAACAATAAAATCCAGGTGCTTAATCAGAGCATCCGGATGAAATTGTTTTTCTACTACCAAAAAGCGTGAAACGGAAAAAGGATGAGTTTACGGAAGCGCGACAACTGACTTGTACCACGGCCGCAAATGAAGGTCACATATTTAATTCCTATGGAATAAAAGCAGGGGCTATAAAAAAAGCCCTGTAAGGAATGTGCTCCCCGGTGTTGTTGTACATTAATTACCGGAAAGGGTACACTATTAATGCTATACTCGTAATTATAAGGATGTGAATTTGGATTAGCAGTTTTTAAAGAGGTTTTTTTGCTGTCTTTTTGCTCAATATGGTACAATCCTCCTCTTGCGGATGCTGAAAAGCCCGTAAAAAGAAGAAAAATTAAGGCAGTAAATTGGTAAAGCCTGTTAACCATGTCTAAAAGTACTAAAAAATTAAAATAAATGCATGTTTTTTATAAATATTTTAACTTTTTGTGTGTTTGTATGATAAATATTTAGTTTAACTACCTTTAAAATTGCTTTTATTGCTTTAAAGTAGTTGAAATTTTATTTTTTGAGCTATTTTTTTTATTAAAAGTGAATTTGGATGAATTGTATGTAAATGATGAAAATATGATGAAATTTATTTGTAAATAATCTCATCATATATAAAATATTACATATGTAAAATCGTTATTAATGAAACTAAATTTTATTAACTATGAATTTTGCCAAATTAAATTTGTACAACGCCGAGTGGCTCGACCTTGTATTCGATCATCGTAACAAAGAATATGGTGCTTATGACCTGAGGCAACACTATGGCCGCAACATGACGAAAGCCATGGCCATGGCCTTTACCGGTGTCGCCATTTTAGTGGCAGTCAGTATTATATTTAAGCCCAAGCCTAAACCGGCAGAAAGAATGATCACCATAGAGCTAAACCCGAAGCTTTTACAGCCTCCGGTAAAGGCCGAGCTTAAAAAGCCCGATCCGGTAAAACCAGCCGCTCCTGTTAAACCTGCGGCACCGGTACATACAACCGCGTTTAAAATTCCGGTGATAGTTTCAACAGATCCTCCCGTTGACCCGCCCACTATTACTGAATTACAAAATAGTACAATAGGTCCTGTAGATAGTCCCGGAGCTCCTGGTGCCGGCAATGTTTTAGATAGTAAACCCGATGGTGGAGGTGGGGCTGGTACTGGTACTGCGCCTGATGAAACCGTTCATTCTCCTGGTACATTAGATGTAATGCCTGAGCCTGTTGGCGGTGCCGCTGCATGGGCCAAATTTTTACAGAAAAATTTGAGGTTTCCGGGAGTTGCCCAGGATCAAAATGTTTCGGGCAAGGTTTTCTTAAGCTTTGTTATTGAAAAGGACGGTCATTTATCAAATATAGTAGTTGAGCGGGGAGCTGGATATGGATTTGATGAAGAAGCATTGCGGGTGCTGAAACTGGCTAAAGCCTGGAAACCAGGTATTCAAAATGGTCAGCCGGTACGGGTTAAATATACTATTCCTATTAATTTTCAATTATCTGAACAATAGGAGATAAAAAAAGCTGGTCCGTGAAACGATAGGGGGAAAGTATGCATCGTTAAGCGGCCACTTGGGCAGGCGAATAATTTTCGTTTGCCCTTTTTATTATAATGCCTTGCGGAAACAAATGCTAAAATTTAAAAAACTCTAAATGCTAATTTCTAAAAGGTTTTGGGGATTCAGATTGGGAAACACACATCCGTTTTTTGCGTTAGGGATCGTCGCGGATACCGGCCTGGTGGTTAATGCCTGTGCAGTATGAGCATAGAGCCCGGCCGCAGGCAACGCCCAATGTTAAATAAAAATTAAAAAGTTAAAAATTGCACCGCTTAGTTATATAAATGCGATAAGTTGTTTATTTCATCACCAGTATAAACCCTTCCCTGCCATCTCGCATCCATTCGCACCGCCTCCCAAAACCTTTCGCCTTTTACCTTTCTCCTTTCGCCCTTTTTTCTTAATTTTGCGCATCCTTTCAAATAAAACAATAGTACATTGGAGCACCAGGAATTAACCACCGTTGAAACCGCCAAAGATTTAGGCTTATTACCCGAAGAATTTGAACGTATTAAAGAGATATTAGGGCGAGTGCCCAATTTTACCGAGCTTTCTATTTTCGCGGTAATGTGGAGCGAGCACTGTTCCTACAAAAATTCCATTACATGGCTAAAAACTTTACCAAAAGATAGTCCGCGTATGCTGGCTAAGGCAGGTGAAGAAAACGCAGGTCTTGTTGACCTTGGCGATGGCATTGGCTGTGCCTTTAAGATCGAATCACACAATCACCCATCGGCATTAGAACCTTACCAGGGTGCTGCCACAGGTGTGGGCGGTATCAACCGCGATATATTTACTATGGGTGCAAGGCCCATTGCCCAACTGAACTCCCTGCGCTTTGGCGATCTTAAACTGGAGAAAACCCAGTGGCTGGTTAAGGGCGTAGTTAAAGGTATAAGCCATTATGGTAATGCCTTTGGTATCCCAACGGTAGGCGGCGAATTATTTTTTGACGATTGCTATAATGTGAACCCATTGGTTAACGCCATGTCGGCAGGTATTGTTAAAGCGGGCGAAACCGTTTCGGCAACATCATACGGCGTGGGCAACCCTGTTTACATAGTAGGTTCGGCAACCGGTAAGGATGGTATCCATGGCGCGGCTTTCGCATCAAAAGATATCACTGCCGATTCTGTTAACGATTTACCGGCCGTACAGGTAGGTGATCCTTTCCAGGAAAAATTGCTGTTAGAAGCTACATTAGAAGTTATAAAAACCGGCGCCGTGGTAGGTATGCAGGATATGGGCGCTGCCGGTATCATCTGCTCTAACTCCGAAATGAGCGCCAAAGGTGAGCATGGAATGCGTATAGACCTGGATTTGGTACCAACCCGCCAGGCTAACATGAAACCATACGAGATCCTGTTGTCAGAATCACAGGAGCGTATGCTTATTGTGGTACATAAGGGGCGTGAAAAAGAAGTTGAGGCTGTTTTTGATAAATGGGATCTGAACTGCGCCATTATTGGTGAGGTGACCGATACCCAGCGTTTAGAGTATTATATGCATGGCGAAAAAGTAGCCGATGTACCTGCAGACGACCTTGTATTAGGCGGCGGTGCACCCGTTTACGAACGCGAATACCGCGAGCCTGCTTATTATGCCGAAAATCAAAAGTTTAACATTGATGATGTACCTGAACCTGCTAACCTGGTTGAAGTTGCCGAACATTTGGCGTCGCACCCTAACATCGCGTCAAAACGTTGGGTAACCGATCAGTACGACAGTATGGTTGGTGTACAAACCATGACCGCTAACCTGGCCTGTGATGCAGCCGTTGTTGCGGTTAAGGATACTGATAAGGCTATTGTGTTAACTACCGATTGTAACTCGCGCTATGTATATGCCGATCCGTTGAAAGGTACAGAGATTGCGGTGGCCGAAGCCGCCCGTAATATTACCTGTGCCGGTGGCGAACCTGTTGCTATAACCAACTGCTTAAACTTTGGTAACCCTTACAATCCTGAGGTTTACTGGCAGTTTGTGAGCGCTATAAAAGGTATGGGTAATGCCTGCCGTAAGTTTGAAACCCCGGTAACCGGTGGTAACGTGAGCTTCTATAACCAATCGGCTGATGGTGGATCCGTTTTCCCTACACCAACTATTGGTATGCTGGGCATTATGGAAGATACAGGCAACATCATGACCGCCGACTTTAAACAGCCCGGCGACCTGATATACCTGATAGGCGAATCTGTAAATGATATCGCATCATCACAATACCTGGCTTCGTGGCATAAAATTTTAAAAGCACCTGCACCTTATTTTGACATGGATAAGGAGTATGATATGCAGCAAACGGTAAAAGAACTGATCAAACACCGGGTGATAGAATCTGCACATGACGTGGCCGACGGTGGTTTATATATCAACCTGTTAGAATCAGCTATGCCAAACGGACTGGGTTTTGATATCGAAACAGATGGCGCTATCCGTAAAGATGCTTTCCTTTTTGGTGAGGCACAGGGTAGGGTAGTGGTAACCGTTGCTCCGGAAGAGCAGGAACGCTTTATTGAATTTATGGCTACCAGCGAAACTGAATTTAGTTTACTTGGTACCGTTAACAATGGTTTTCTTAATATTGACGAAGAGCCATTTGGTCATGTTACCGATCTGAAAATGGTTCACAGCAATGTATTACATACTATTTTAGGCGAGTAATGCTGAAACTAAACCGGGTACACCACGTAGCTATCATTTGTTCGGACTATGAAAAGTCGAAACATTTTTATAGTGAGGTATTGGGTTTAAAAATAGTACAGGAAGTTTATCGCGAAGAACGACGATCATACAAGCTTGATCTGGAAGTGGGCAACCAATACCAGATCGAGCTTTTTTCATTTCCTGACCCGCCCACGCGACAGTCCCATCCTGAAGCTGCAGGTCTGCGTCATTTGGCTTTTGAGGTTGATGCATTAGATGAAGCGGTATTCCATATTAAAGAATTTGGGGTAGCCATTGAACCTATCCGCATTGATGAACTAACCGGCAAACGCTTCACCTTTTTTGCCGATCCGGATGGATTGCCGCTGGAACTTTACGAAAAGTAATTTTAAGAGTTGTTGGTGACAACACCATAGGTGTTCGGAAGATTGTAATTGCAGTATATATTCCCTCCCTTGGGAGGGGTGCCGTGGATTGTGAAATGGCAGGGAGGGGTTTATACGTGCGATTAAACCTGTAATGTTCAATAAACCCCTACCTCCCCCTTCCCCAAGGAAGGAATCGCACTAGGCCCAAGCTTTCTTTTTATTTCTTCCGAACACCTATAGTGACAACACCAACAACGGCGGTTAATAAAGCTAAAAGTAAATATTTAATTATAATTTAGCTTCGATGTTTCGCTTTAAACAATTCAGCGTTGACCAAACCGGCTGCGCCATGAAGATCAATACTGATGGCGTTTTGCTCGGTGCATTGACTAATGTTAAAGACCCTTTAAGCATTTTAGATATAGGTACAGGAACAGGCGTAATTGCCCTGATGCTTGCCCAACGCTTTCC
>NZ_JBFUJG010000203.1:0-6747 GCF_056401495.1 Mucilaginibacter sp. P4_E8 | reverse complement strand
GGCTTATCAATGGTTTCCGCGAATGGATGATCTTGAAAAGTATGAAATCATCTTTCATACATTAAGTTCGTCGTTAAAGTTTTTCTTTCGTAAATATAATCGCACTTTTGGGCTTTGCGTAGCTCAATTTAATGGAATTAACTGATCAGGATAAACAACTCAACAAACAACTTTTTGGCGCCGATTTTATTTGGGGGGTTTCTACCGCTGCATTTCAGATAGAGGGTGCCCATGATGCCGATGGTAAAGGTGAATCAGTGTGGGATGCGTTCACTGCTAAAAAAGGTAAAATATTAAACGCCGACCATRCACGCACTTCATGCGATTTTTATAACAGGTATGAAGAAGATATTGACCTGATCAAACAGCTTAATATTCCGAATTTTAGGTTTTCCATATCATGGGCGCGCTTACTGCCTACAGGAACCGGTCAAATTAATCAGGCTGGTATTGATTATTATAACCGTATTATAAATTACTGCATACAAAAGGGAATTGAACCCTGGGTTACCGTTTATCATTGGGACCTGCCACAGGTGCTTGAACAAAAAGGCGGATGGACAAACCGCGAAATTATTGATTGGTTTAGTGAATTTGTAACCCTGTGTGCCAAAAGCTTTGGCGACCGTGTTAAACACTGGATGGTAATGAATGAGCCTGTTGTATTTACAGGCGCAGGTTATTTTTTCGGTATCCATGCCCCCGGCCGCAGCGGGATGAAAAATTTTATACCTGCTATTCATCATGTTGTTTTAAGTATAACCGCAGGCGGCAGAATACTGCGTAGCCTGTTACCTCAGGCTCAAATAGGTACCACATTTTCGTGCTCACAAATTGAACCGCTTACTGATAAGCCCCGTGATATTGCCGCCGCCAGAAGAGCCGATGCATTGATAAACCGCTTATTTATTGAACCTATTTTAGGGTTAGGTTACCCAGTAAAAGATTTGCCGGTATTAAAAGGCTTGCAAAAGTATTTTCAGCCTGGTGATGAGGATAACATGCATTTTGACTTTGATTTTATAGGGATACAGAATTACACCCGCGAAATTGTAAAATATTCGTTTTTTACGCCATATATAGGTGCCCGAATGGTAAAAGCCGAAAATAGGAATGTTGAACTAACGGCTATGCGCTGGGAGGTATATCCACCATCCATTTATCACATGATCAAAAAGTTTGATGCCTATCCGCAGGTAAAAAATATAATCATTACCGAAAATGGTGCCGCTTTTCCTGATATAGTAAAAGATGGTATTGTGGATGATTCCAAACGCCGGCAATACTTACAAAATTACATAGCACAGGTTTTAAAGGCTAAAAACGAAGGCTGCAAAGTCAACGGTTATTTTGTTTGGACGCTCACCGATAATTTTGAATGGGCCGAAGGTTATCATCCCCGCTTTGGATTAATTTATGTTAACCATGATACGCAAGAGCGCATTGTTAAAGCTTCGGGAAGCTGGTATGCTGGCTTTTTGAAGTAGGTAATTGATTTATTTAGGCAATGAAAAATAAAAAGTGGTGCCATTTTCCGTATCGCTTTCAAACCATATTTGACCGTTGTGCTTTTCAATAATCTGCTGGCAAATGGAAAGGCCCAGGCCAAACGATTTTTCGCCTTCAGTGCCGGGGCGTTTGGCTTCGGTAAACATATTAAACACCTGGCTCTTTAATTTATCAGGTATCCCTATGCCATGATCTTTTACTGATAAATGTACCTTGTTTTCAAAGTTTACTGCTTTAACCAGGATGCTGGCATTTACCGGGCTAAATTTTATGGCGTTACTGATCAGATTACTAATAACCCGCCATATTTTTTCCCGGCTGATCAATAATTCCTGTGGATTATCTAACGGTTCAAAATTTATGACCTGATTTTTTTCGGCTGCTTTAAAGCGTAGTAATTCAACACTATTATATAGTAAAGTATTTATATCAATCAGCTCTTTATTAAGTTTTGCAGTTGCTATGTTGGTAGCTTCCAGTATTTCATTAATCAGTTCGAGCGAATTAAATGACGTTTCTTTTATCAGGGAGAGCATTTCTTTTTGCTCATCAGTATAATCATCCTCGGTCATTACGCTGGTTAATGAGGCTATGCCACCAATAGGGTTTCTAAGGTCATGCGCTACAGTTCGTAATATTCTGTCTTTTTCCTGATTGTTTAGTTCAAGTTTAGTTAGTGCATATTCAAGATGACTATTCTGTTCTTTTATCTGATCATTTAAAGCCTTAATGGCTATGATATCCTGTTTTGATCTTTTCAAATTCCTGAAAACAAGTAAAATGATGATCACTGCCATAGCCGAAAATAGTATGGTTAAATAAATATAAATAAGCTGTAGTTTATTGTGATCTTTAAGGCTATCTATTTGATTTTGTTTATCAAAATTGGCTTGTTGCTGGTTGATGTCAACATTTTTAAGTGTGTTTGTCCTTTTAATTACTGAATCTTTAAGAGACGAGTAGGTTCGTAAATAATATAAAGCCCTGGCATAATCTTTTTTCTGAGTGTAATATTTACTCATTAAATCATTCCAGTTAGGTTCAGCATCCCCGTTACTTAAACTATCCAGCTGTACCCTTAAATTTTTGAGCAAATCAAAAAGTTGATCAGTTTTATTTTGCTCCAGATATAATTGTGCAAGTTTTATTTCGGCCAGCTGGGCGTCGTGGTTATCATGGCCTTTCTGCAGGTTAATAGCAATACCTTTTTTAAATAATTGTTCAGCGGCGTCGTAATTATGGGTTATAAAAGCAATTTCACCCTGGTTGCCATAAATAACACCACGGGCTACCTCAAGCATATTGGGTACATTACTAAACCGGGAGGCGTGAGAATTGATATAATTAAGTGTCATTGTATAGTAGAATGATGCACTATCAATCATGTTAGCGTTCTTATAACTTTCGCCAATATTGCCAAGTAGTTCCTGCCGCTGGTAAAATGCCCTGAAATCGTTTTTATAAGCCATGCTTTGCCCATAACTTGTTTTAAAGTAATTGGCCGCCTTAAGGTAATGCATCTGCTTAAACAATATCATTCCCATACGGTAGGTATATTCGGCCAATATCTCGTTATTGATCAGGTTTTTGCCAATAAAGTAACCCTTATAATAGTAATTATACGCGTCGCTATATTGCAACAGATCAAAGTAAGCGTCGCCGGTAGCAAAATTGGCTTCGGCAAAATTGACGAGGTATTGCTTTTTAGTGATGCTTTTTTTTGCCATCAACATCATGCTATCAGCATATAATAATGTTTTTCTGGCATTACGGGTGGCTTTTCTTTCATATACAAAATGAAAGCTATAAAATCGAAACCAGTCGTTTACAAAAGGATGCTTAAGCTGTTTAAAGCTGGAGTCGAGATAATGTGTACCTATTAAAGGTTTCTTTTTAATTTCATAATACCTTGATACAGTATCATAAATAGCTTTAAATTTAGGCGAATAGTCGCCATTATCATTATTGTTGGATGAGCAGGAATGTAAAAGGGTAGAAAATGCCAAAAACAACCATAGCGCATGTTTGTGAACAATACGTTTTAAAATGGAAGAAAAGTAAGGGTATGACATTTAAGTTACGTAATAACAAATATAATATTCATAACCAAAATGAACAATACTTATATGTTTAACTTTTACGTAATAATGAGTTAATTGTTATGTGATTAAACTGTTTATTTAAATGCGTCCTCGCCTGTTATGTCCATGCCGGTTATAAGCAAATGAATATCATGTGTTCCCTCATAAGTAATTACCGATTCCAGGTTCATCATGTGTCGCATAATAGGGTATTCGCCGGTTATGCCCATGCCCCCCAGTATTTGGCGAGCTTCGCGGGCTATGTTAATGGCGGTTTCCACGCTGTTGCGCTTGGCCATTGATATTTGTGCCGCGGTTGCTCGGTTTTCGTTTTTAAGTACTGCTAAACGCCAAACCAATAGCTGTGCCTTGGTGATCTCGGTTATCATTTCGGCCAGTTTTTTTTGCTGCAGCTGGAAACCAGCAATGGGCTTACCAAACTGTACCCGTTCTTTGGAGTAGCGCAAAGCCGTATCATAACAATCCATAGCTGCACCCAATGCACCCCATGCTATGCCGTAGCGCGCCTGGTTAAGGCAGCCTAAAGGTCCTTTTAAACCAGCAACATTTGGCAGCAGGTTTTCCTTTGGTACTTTAACATGATCAAAAACAAGTTCGCCGGTAGCTGATGCTCTTAATGACCATTTATTATGTGTTGTGGGTGTGGTAAAACCTTCCATGCCACGCTCAACAATAAGCCCGCGAATTTTACCGGTTTCGTCTTTAGCCCAAACCACGGCAATGTCGGCAAACGGTGCGTTGGAGATCCACATTTTTGCACCATTTAAAATATAGTGATCGCCTGCATCCTTAATATTAGTTGTCATCCCGCCTGGATTTGAACCATGGTCAGGCTCGGTAAGACCAAAGCAACCCATGATTTCGCCGGATGCTAATTTGGGGAGATATTTTTTGCGTTGTTCTTCAGATCCGTAAGCATAAATAGGGTACATCACCAATGAACCCTGAACAGACGAAGCCGAACGGATGCCGGAGTCGCCACGTTCAATTTCCTGCATAATAATGCCGTAAGCCATATAATCCAGTCCGGCACCGCCGTACTCAACAGGTATGGTGGGGCCAAACGCGCCTATCCCGGCCAGGCCTTTTATCAACTGCATCGGGAATTCTGCTTTTTGGGCATAATCTTCAATTATGGGGCTCAATTCTTTTTTTACCCAGCTACGTACTGTTGAGCGTATTAATTTATGCTCTTCAGTAAGCAGCTCATCTAATTGATAATAATCAGGCGATTCGTAAAGATCTGTTTTAGCCATAATGTTATAGTTGGTGGGCAAATATAGATGATTTAGCGGGGAGTTAAACAAGACCAAATCGCTGTTTTTTAATACTACAGGCCACTTATTTACAAAAAGTAGGTTTAAACAATTTAAACCTGCTTTTTTAGCTTTTTTATTTTTTTGAAAAAGTTTCATCTCCTCATCGTCTGTGTTAATTTTTTCTAATCTTAATCGCAAACCAGGAACTAAATCAACTAAATAATTACTTTTGGAACATGATTAATATTGCTTTGCAGGGTGCTGAGTTTTTTGCATACCACGGATTTTATCCCGAAGAACAAAAATTAGGATGCCGTTTTGTAGTGGATATTGAGGTTGGTTTTATACCGCAGACCGATTTGAATGATGACAACCTGGATAATACGGTTGATTACGAAAAGATATATATAATAGCCTGCGAAGAGATGAAACATCCCCGTAAACTGATTGAAACCGTGGGACAGTCCATTACCGACGAGATCAGGGACAAATATCCGTTTGTAAAAACCATACAGGTGACCATTAAAAAAATAAATCCACCTTTAGCAGGTAAAGTAGCGTATTCCAGCGTTATTATTAATTATCCATTAGCAAAATGAACTACAATATAATAACAACTCCTGTATTAGATGCCATTACGGCCATTGTTGGTGCCGATGCGATTGTGGTACACCATGCTGAGCTTGAAAAATACAGCCACGACGAAACCGAGGATCTGGTTTATTACCCCGAAGTAGTTGCAAAGCCTAAAAACCCGGAGGAGGTAGCTGCATTGATGAAGTTGTGCAATAAGCACCTTATCCCGGTTACACCACGTGGGGCTGGTACTGGTTTAAGCGGCGGCGCTTTGCCTGTTAAAGGAGGTTTACTCATAGCCATGGAGCGCTTTGATAAAGTGCTTGAAATAGATGAGCAGAACTTGCAGGCTACGGTTGAACCAGGAGTAATTACCGAGGAGTTTATGAACCAGGCAGCGGCCAAAGGTTTACTTTATCCGGTTGATCCGGCCAGTAAAGGCAGTTGTTTTATAGGAGGCAATGTGTCACATGGTTCGGGCGGACCGAGGGTAGTGAAGTATGGTACAATACGCGAGTATATCCTGAACTTACAAGTGGTTTTACCATCTGGCGAAATTATATGGACGGGTGCCAATACGCTTAAATATGCCTCTGGCTATAATTTAACCCAGCTCATGATAGGCTCAGAAGGTACATTGGGTATCATTACTAAAATAGTGGTTAAGCTAATACCTTTACCTACACTTGATGCATTGCTGCTTGCCTCGTTCCCAACCAATGAAGCGGCTTGCGCGGCGGTATCGGCCATATTCAGGGCAGGCATTGTGCCTTCGGCACTGGAATTTATGGAACGCAGGGGAGTGGAATGGGTAAAAGAACATGATGATATTGCCTTTGATCTGCAGGATGGCATAGAGGCCTTTTTACTGATAGAGGTAGACGGCAATAACCAGGATGTTATATTTACCGATTGCGAAAAGATCAATGCGGTTTTAGAAGCTTATGATTGCCGCGACGTATTATTTGCTGATTCATCGGCACAAAAAGAAGAACTCTGGCGTTTGCGCCGCACCATGGCGGTATCAGTAAAATCAAACTCGGTTTATAAGGAAGAGGATACTGTTGTGCCCCGCGCAGCATTGCCCCAATTAATAAAAGGGATCAAAGAGATAGGTGGTAAATATGGTTTTGAATCAGTATGTTACGGCCACGCGGGTGATGGGAACCTGCATGTAAATATCATTAAAGCCAACATGAGCGATGCTGACTGGAACAACAAATTAAAGTTTGGCATTCAGGAAATATTTGAATTAACCGTATCACTTGGCGGTACTCTTTCTGGCGAGCATGGGATAGGCC
>NZ_JBFUJG010000202.1:0-6793 GCF_056401495.1 Mucilaginibacter sp. P4_E8 | reverse complement strand
CTCTGCAATAGCCCAGCCGGAAACAGGTCAAGAGATATATACCGGCTCTTATCATCAGGGCTCGGTATTTTGAACCCGTTTATAAGCGTGTAACTGTATTTAGCTTCCATACCCCTGATAATAGCCTTATCTGTGTTACCAGTGCTGGTACGGGTTACAGAAAGCCCCTGAATATGCTGAACAACATCGCCTGCACTAATACTGCCTGTATGCTCAATCAAATCACCCGAGGCTATGTCTACAGCTGCTATAGTATTTCTTTCGGTAAGCCTTGATTGCTGATCCGATCTCGGATTTACCCTGGCTGTAATAACAACCTCGTTTAAAGCAATCTGCAGTTTTTCGAGGGAAACATTTAACTCCGTTGTTTTATTTCCGGATATGGTCAGGTTTATGGTTTGCAGCTTATAATTCACAGCCGAAAACATTACACTAATATTTCCGGCCGGAATTTTATCTAAATAGCAAACACCGGCAGTATCAGTAAGCCCCGTAACTACGGTATTGCTTATTTTGACAAGTACATTTGCAATGGGCTTTTGAGTAGCCCGATCTGTTACCCTAATCTTAATAGAAGATGCGAAAGCGCAATAACTACAGCACAGCAATACAAATAACAAAAATGAAAGCCTTATTATTTGTATTGCCGGATGACTGTTTTTTTTAGTGCTGATTACCTGTTCCATCAACTTGATAAGCACCAATATCTTTACCTGGAGGCGTAATTTCCGTAGCTCCAAATATCTTGTCCACTTTTACTATAGCCAGCGGGCTAAAACCAGTATAGCCTTTACCTACAGCCGGTGAACCGGATTGTAGCCTGAAGTTATAACCTCCTACATAATCGGCGTTAATGAATTGAGTATTAGTAGCAGCAGGGAGCGGGTAATTTACAAACTGTGGGTTGTTTGCTCCCGGAGTGGTCTTATTACCACCGTTAATATCGCCGGTTTGTACCCTTGTTATAAAGCCTGCCGGTAAAAACTGTGTTGTGATAGCGGTATTGTCGCCATAATTATAAGTATAGCCGTATTTGATGTTAACCGTATCTGCAGCGGGTACGGTACCAGAACCACCTAAAACACTTAAACCATAAGCACAGTTAACTATAAAGTTATTATAGGCCAAACCTCTGCCACCGTTTTCAAAATCAAGTGAACCACCTTCTCCGGCTTTTTGCTGGCGATATCCGCCGCTTATCATGGTATTATTATAACAAGCCATATTAGCCTGGGGCGATAAGCCACCCGCGTTAGCTGATTTAAAGCAGTTTCCCGTACCCCCAACAGCTAAATTGTATGCAATATCTCCCACACTACCACTCTTGACGTTAACACATTCTCCTGCTATAAAACCCACCTTTTCAAAGGTGTTACGCATTATTTCAAACTTACCGCCGGCAACTCTGATCATGTCGTTATGTGAACCATACAACCAGCAATCTTCCAAAACAAAATTGGCATTAGGGTTTTGGAAAAAGATACCATAGCTGTCCAATGTTGCGCGGATTGGGGAGTTTGCAGGGGTTAAACCTCCCAAATATTCAAAACGGGTCCATTTTAAAATAATATCCCCGGAGGTTGTGCTACCCTGTATCCCGCCCCAGTAACCTTTAAAAGCCGGGTCGGTATTAGGACTCTGCGGGTCTTTAGCAGGGTCTGATTTTAAAGCGGTATTTTGAACAGTGAATAGATTAGGACTTTCTTTGGTTCCTAATGACAGCAATGTACCGTTCACTAATATACCGGGCGCGTGTTCTTGTGTGCCGATAGCGGTAGCCCCGGTTACCGGGCCTATGATATATACCTTAACACCACTTTGTATAACCAATGTATCACCTTTATTAATAGTAGCAGCTGCATAATCACTGCTTAAATAATAAGTTTGTCCTGCTTTAAGCGTTCCTTTAATCGCCCTTCCGTTTGATTTGTTTTTGGAATTTAGGGTATCGCCGTTTTGGATATATGAACCCGCATGAAATTCCTGCCCTGATACTTGTATTTGCTGGTCATTAGATGATTTACTGCACGAGAACAGGCAAAATACAGGTAACAAAAGAGGCAGGAATGATTTAAATAACTTCATAAGTAACTTTCTGTAGAATAAATTGTTCAATTATTAGCTTTTATATAATATAGATATTACTGCCCTGACAGGACAGCGGTGATTCTCTTTCTGGTTGTTTTATTGGGTATGCCGGATTTAATCGTCGTCATCCTTCTTTTTCTTTTCCAGGATAACAAAAGCGCTTCTTTTAGGTGCGGGCATTATTGAGTTTTCGCCCTTTATCGATTTCCAGATCACCTCGTTAAGGTCCAGATCAGGCGCGGCATCTTCCCTGGCAAAATTGAACAGTTCTGACCGTTTACTGCTTTCGTTAATCGCAATATTACGCTGCTCTATATCAACCTGTGCAGGCTTAACTTTATAAGGTGTAAGGTCAGGCTTATTAGTAAAACATTCATAAAATGGCAAAGCGGCAGCATCGTACTGGCTCATAGGCGGCAGGCCAAGTATCAGCTCAATGGTACGCAACATACCTGTTGTAGAATACATGCTATGGATCACCGCGTTTCGCTTTACAAACGGACCGGCAACAAATGCCGGAGAGCGGTGGGCGTCGATATGGTCGGGGCCGGCTTGTGCATCATCTTCCAGAATAAACACAACTGATTCCTTCCAGATTGGGCTTTGCGCCAGGTGCTCTATAATACGGCCTACAGCCAGATCATTATCTGCAACCGCTGCTATAGGTGAATATTTACCTTTTTGTTGTCCGCTGGTATGGTCATCAGAGATACGCAACGTATTAAATTGCGGAACGGCATTTATGGTCATCAGCGAATCAAAATCATGCTGCCAGGCATCGGCACGTACCTGATCTTTAATATTCATGTCAAACCCTGGCGAATGAGGCCCCATGTGTCCCTGCAAAGCTTTGATGCTGGCCTTGCCATAAGCTCCAAACTCGCCATAACTTCTGTACGTAACACCTGCACGCTTGCAGTAATCCCATATATAACCATCATTTGGCGACGAACCCACACCTGAATAACTTGGCCCGCGACTGCTATAATTGGTAGGCCATGTTTTTTCAATCACATCAGTGGCATAGGCACCCATGCTCCAGTTATGCCCATCTTCGCTAACTTCTGCATCTACATAAAAATTATCAAGCAAAACAAACTCATTGGCTATGGCATGTTGGTTTGGCGTAATGTTTTTACCAAAAATGCATAATGAACTATCGCCATTTCCCTGCGGCATATCGCCTAAAACCTGGTCATAAGTGCGGTTTTCTTTGATGATATAAAAAACATACTTTATAGGTGATTTCTCTCCAGCTTTGCGGGGGATAGGGTTACCGGCTTCACCATCTGCCTGTTTGGTTCTTTTATCGGTAAATGGCGTATTGGCGTATACCTGTTTAGTATAAGTTTTTTGCTGCTCGGGTTTGGGCGGGTCAATAAATGATAAAGAACCGACAAATAACCCGCCTATATATTGGATCTTGCTTTTTGTGGTGATCCCGGTATGGATACCAAGATTATTATCTTTTGCAAAAGGCTGCGGTCCCTGAGGATTGGCCATCGACGTTAAACCCTTTCCATTGGCTACTATTATTTTGTTACCCAATGTTTTTACGTTGGTAGGATACCAGCCGACCGGTATAAATCCCTGGCTTTTGCTATTGCCTGGTTTGGTAACATCAAATACCGCTAAACAATTATTATCGGCATTGGCTATATATAATGTGCTTTCATTGGCCGATAGCGCCAAACCGTTTGTAGTAGAGCCGGCCAAACGCGTAGGATAAAGCACTGTTGAGATAGTTTCAATAACCTTATTTGATTTGGTATTGATAACCGAAACAGTATTGTCGTTGGCATTGGCTACAAAAAGATAAGTCCCTTTTTTGTTTAACAACAGTTCATTGGGGTGGTTACCCGTATTAATAGTGGTTTCAATATTTTCAGAAACGGTATTGTAAGCAGCAACCTTAGCTCCTCCCCATAAAGAAATATATAGGGTTTTTTCATCGGGCATCAGGGTACAACTGTAAGCCATGCCGGGTAACTGTACTTTTTTTACGATAGTACGCGTAGCCGGCTCAATAACATACAGCGAACTATCTTCTTTAGTTACGGCGTAAAGACGGGTATTACTTTTATTGGCAACCATGCCGGTAGGGCATATTTTATCTTTTGGCCATTGTTTGCCTAATTTTATGGTATCAGCGTTACCAAGTTTGTTATCCTGTRAATGAAAGTCAAGTATCCAGTTATCATAACCTCCGGATACATAAAGTTCCTTCTCGTCATGACTGAAAGCCAAACCGTACCAGGATTTACCCAATACTTTTTCATCAAGTTTCTTTTCATTTTTAGGGTCAATTAGCTGAACTGATTGCGTGCTTTGCCCGTTATTGGTTACCGCCAATAAACGCCCCGATGTGCTCAATTGCAGATTCAGCGGCAGGTCGCCCAAAGGCAATGACCGCCCGGCGGGGCTTAGTTTCCATCCATTTGGTAATAAAACCTGATTGGTTTGCCCAATTTTGCCCGGTATCTGTGCCTGGGCATAAAAACAAACGTTAATCAATAACGCTGCAAATAGTAATTTTTTTGCAAAACTGAGTTTGTAAATTGATATCATCATGAGTAGATTATTTGTAAATCAATCGAAGATCCATCTGCAGATCACCAGGTAAATCTTTTACCCACATTACACCTATGGATACGCAAAAGTAACAGCCGGGTTAAGCAAGCATGTTATGAACCCGTTAAGCCATTATTATCAAAACATAACAATCTTGTTGCATTATGAAACGGCTCTATTTGTTAAGCGAAAACATGTATTTGTTAATACATTTATGCGCGGCAGGTGGTTAAAGGCAGCAGGTGGTTAAAGATTGTACTGTTCATGTTTTTCCCGTCCAATATTTGCGGCATTCAATCATCCGGTAAAAGACTGAGCTATTTTTGCTTCAATTCTGATCTGCTCCCGTTCTTGTCAGGCTGGGATAGTTTACCTGACAGGGAAATTAACTTGTTAATCAGCAGGTTAAGATTGATCGGCTTGGAAAGATAATCGTCCATACCCGCGTTCATGCAATTCTCCACCTCCTCGGTCATGGCATTGGCGGTCATGGCAGCGATAAGTGGTCTGTTTCCGTACTGGTTGCGTATCAATCGTGTGGCCTCCAACCCGTCGATATTTGGCATTTGGATATCCATCAAAACCAGATCGTAATCCGTTTTACTTAGCCTGTCCAGCACCTCAAGCCCATCATTGGCCAGATCGGGGAAATACCCCAGCTTATTTAATACCCGAATGATCAGTTTTTGATTTATGAGATTGTCTTCGGCAACCAATATTCTGAAGGGATATTCAAGAGCGAACTGTTCAGAAAGCACCGCTTGTTTAGCTTCCGGTATCGTTAGGAGCTCTTTTTTCAGATCCGTGGCGATCACCTGGAACAGTTGCTGCTGCTTGACCGGCTTGGTGAGTACGGAAGTAAAAAGGTGGGGGTACAATTTTTTACTTTCGTTTCCCATAGAACTTAGTAAAATGATAGGTACGTCTTTCCGGATCGTTTTGATACGGGTGCTTAGTTCTACGCCATCCATATCCGGCATCTGCATGTCGGTAATGACCAGGTCGATTTCTTCCTGCCCGGAAAGTATGTCCAGGGCCTCCAATCCGGAGGACACCGCGACAGCCGTCATATTCCACTTATTTAGCTGGATCTGCATGATCCTCAAATTCGTATTATTATCATCGATCACCAGCACCCGCTTATCTTTACAGGCGTCATTTTTATAAATAAACTGTGGCAACAGCTCAGGGCTCTTCCGGCATCTGATACTGAAGGAAAACGTACTGCCCGAACCGGGAACGCTGTTCACTTTGATCTTGCCCCCCATGAGTGCCACCAGACGCTCGCAAATAACCAGCCCAAGCCCTGTACCGCCATATTTACGCGTAACAGAAGAATCGATCTGGTTAAATGCCTTGAATAAATTTTCAAGGTGGTCTTCACGGATCCCTATCCCCGTATCCCTGATTTCAAAATAAAGATCAAACTCTTCTCCGTCTAATTGCCCGGAAGTAACCATAATAAATACTTCACCTTTAGGGGTAAATTTAATGGCATTTCCCACCAGGTTAGTTAATATCTGCCGCAGGCGTAAATTATCAGCCATGACATTGGTTGGGGTCATGTCGTCAATTTGATAAACCAAATCAATTCCCGTATCTGCTGCCTTGCCTCCAAAGATCTCTAAAACATCTTCAATACATTTTCGAAGCTCAAAGTCCTGAGGGTCCAGTTCAAACTTTCCGGATTCTATCTTGGAAAAGTCAAGAATGTCATTGATCACCGTGAGCAGGGATTCACCGCTTGTCAGAATGGCATCGGTATATTCCCGCTGTTCCATATCCAACCTGGTTTCAGAAAGGAGGGAGGCCATACCCAGAACGCCGTTCATGGGCGTACGGATCTCGTGGCTCATGGTCGCCAGGAAAATACTTTTTGCCATATTGGCCTTATCCGCTTCCACCCTGGCGGTTTCCGCCAGCACACGGGCGTGGTGTTCCTGTGATTTCTGATCGGCCAATTGCTGATTAAGTACTTCCAGCGTGTCAGTTTTTTCTCTGAGCTCCTGAGATTGTGCCATTAACTCTTCAGATTGCACCATTAGTTCTTCTGATTGATCCTGCAACGTTTCTTTTTGCGCCCGCAGATCGTTGGCTTGCTGACCGATCTCCCGGGTCCTGGCTTCCACCTGGC
>NZ_JBFUJG010000201.1:0-6904 GCF_056401495.1 Mucilaginibacter sp. P4_E8 | reverse complement strand
GTTTTAGTGAGGTGATTTGTTTGGATCTTTATGGCTAATACACCTTCGGATTGCTTACGCGGACCAATAACAATCGGTCTTACATTTTCGCGCAGCGAGTTGGTTTTAAAATCCTTTACCACTCCGATAATGGGCATCCAGATCCCGCCACCTAAACGCACTGTTTTACCAAGGGCGTTTTCGGCATTTTGAATACCTAATTTATGTATGAAGGTTTCATTGACTACCACTTGTCGCGAAGTATCACTCGCGTCATAACCTTTACCTGCCACAAAGCGTAATCCAAATGTTTTGAAATAGTCAACATCGCCATATTTTAAATAAGTATGAAAACCAATATCTGTTTTTGAATGGTTAAAATAGAAGTTGGTACCCCAGTTATTTTCTGACGAAGGTGCATCTGATGTAAAACTTACTGCTTTAACCGCAGGGTTTTGCAATAATTGCTCCTTAAAAGGATCTATTTTGCGCAGGCTGAGGCTATCTGTATAGCCAGGTATAATAAGTACGGCGTTCTTGTTAAAACCAAGGTCGGCTTTGTTAACATAATCCATTTGGTTAACCGCTACTATTGTACCTATAATAAGTAACTGCGAAATAGCAAACTGCGCTATTACTAATGCCCTGCGTAAGGGGATACCACCAATGGAGGCGGCTGTGATCTTATTTTTAAGAGCCAAAACAGGTTTAAAACCCGATACCACCATAGCCGGGTAAATGCCCGACAGCAAGATTATAGTTACAGTACTAATTATCAAAAACAAAATACTACCGGTAGTAAACAGACCAATGCTACCCGGCACGCTGGCTATATTTTTTAATTGCGGCAGGGCTAATTTTGCAACAGCAGCAGCAAGCAGGGCCGAGCCAGCAACAATGATAGTGGTTTCGCCAATAACCTGAAATATAAGTTGTTTGCGGGTACTTCCCAATACTTTACGGATCCCAACTTCTTTTGACCGCCCTACAGATTGTGCCGTTGAAAGGTTAATAAAATTGATGGATGCCATGATGATAATAAGCAACGCTATAAATGACAAGGTGCGTAAAGTAGCCATGCTCATAACGTGATCGCCAAGGGTATTGCCAAAGCGGGTATCAAAATGCATAGCCGACAATGGCTGTGAAAGTAACCGGGTTTCTGTAGTTTTATTTTTAAAATGCTTGGTTGAAAATATTTTTAACTGCGCATCAATGTTGGCCTGGGTTATGCTTTGCGGAAACAACATGTAAACCTGATGGTTACTGCTGGTTGACCCCCATTCCTCGCTGTAGTCATAATTCTTAGCGTGTTGCTTCCAGGTAACGAATGATACCATTACTTTGAATGGAAAATCGCTGTTCACCTGAACATCCTCAATTATACCAGCCACTTTGAGCGATATTAAATTATCCATTTTAAGAGATTTCCCGATGGCATTTTTCCAATCGCCAAAATATTTAATGGCAGAGCTTTTATCGATAACCACCATATCCGGATCGGCCAGTACCGAAGCATTACCAGCCAGCCACTTTGAGCTGAAAATATCAAAAAACTGAGGCTCAATGAACAGAACGCCAAGATTTTCGGTAAACTTTTTATCACCATTATGACCTGCTCCTTCAGGTACAGTAATCTGACTTCCATAGCTGCTATTTACCGAGGCTACTTTTGCCTGGGGGAAATCTAAACGCAACGCTTGAGTTGCGGGTACTGCTATGCCAGGGTTATAGGTGACTTCTGCTTCATGCTTTTCCTGCGTTACAATGTGGTATATATTTTTGTAATTGGGATGAAAGGTATCAAAACTTAGTTCATACTGAATGATCACGAAGATGAGCAAACAAGCCGCGATACCCACAGTTAAACCGGCAATGTTAATGATCGAGTATCCTTTGTGGCGTATTATATTTCTCCAGGCTATTTTAAAATAGTTTTTCAGCATATCTCGTAGTTTAATCGGCGTTATAGTTTAAAACGCATACCAAAAACATAAATAACTGAAAATCAATCAATTAATATACAGCAAGAGTATAAACATGTTCGTAAGCGTAACACCACGTGTACGATTATGATACAGTGAATATAAAACGGGTTAACTATGCGCCTGGGATTGCTGTAGCCAAATGCTATTACAGTAATTTTTCTAAAACCATGTATCCATTTTTTGTGCCTGCAGAAGTAAAGCCTAACTTTTTACACACTGTTAATGCTTTTATATTATCTTCTTTTACCTCCGTGCAACATTTTTTAAATCCTTTCAGTGTTAACTCTGTAAAGACAAATTCAACCRGTCTTCTTCCATAGCCCATTCTTCGTGCCGATGGCGAAATTATAAGCATTGATAGAAACGCGACTTTATTTTCATAGTCATTAGCATAGTATGCTAAAAGTCCCTTTAAAACGTCTTGCTCTATTATAGTGAGTAAACATGCTTTTTCAATAAGCTTATCAACGTAAGCATTCAAATCGTCAAGTTCAAACAGGCCGCTGCCATCATTAATTAACTGACTCATTAAATCAATAATTTTTAGTTTCATAAGGGGTTMCTGTTTAGGTTATAGTTTTACCATTCTGTAATTCAGACGAATAGTACAATCTATATGAATATTTTTTTATAAACAAGAAAAACGGAACTATGTAAGCATATTGTATAGCTATTATTTTGATTTTACATCAACTTGCACACATTATTCGTTTCGTAAACTATTTATTGGGTTGGCCATTGCTGCTTTTATTGATTGAAAGCTTACAGTTACAAAAGCTATTAATATGGCTATAATTGCAGCCAGGGCAAATACCCACCATTGTATATCAATGCGATAGGCAAAATCCTGTAAATACTTGCTCATAATAAGCCAGGCAACCGGCGAAGCTATAATTACGGCGATAATTATCAGTTTCAGAAAATCAACGGACAGTAATGCGGTAATGTGGACAACGGATGCCCCCAGCACCTTCCGTATACCTATCTCTTTTGTGCGTTGAAGCGTTAATAATGATATAAGCCCCAATAAACCCAGGCAGCTTGTAAAAATAGCTATGATGGTGCTTGATTTGATAAGTTTATTTAACAGATCTTCCTTTTGGTAAAAGTCGGCAATTTGTTCATCTAAAAAGTGATACTCAAAAACATTGTCAGGATAAACGGATTGCCATTCTTTTTTTATTTGATCAATAACAGCTGATGATTCATTTGAGTTGATTTTAACTCCCATATATTGATAACCGCTTCTTAATGAGCTAATGTATTGTGGATCAATTGCTGTATAAAGGGATTTTGAATGAAAATCCTTTACCACTCCTACTATAATGCCTTGTTGATCACTAATATCACCAGCAGCAAACCGATGACCAATAATTTGTTGTGCGTCTTTTAAGCCTAATTTTTGAACAAGTTTTTCATTAACCAGGTATTCTTTGGCTGTATCACTTTCTATAATATTTCGCCCGGCAATAAGTTGTATGCCAAATGTTTTAACATAGCCAGCATCACCAATAATTGTTTTCCCAATAAACTTCTCCCATGACCGGCTCTCGTATTTAATGGACCCTCCCTTATCAGCGGTGGATGCTGGAGGTCTGTAGCAAAAGGATATGTCTTTAATACCCGGATATGCCAATAATCTGTTGCGCAGAAAATTAGTTTTAGTTTTGGCGTTATCCGGAACGGGTAATACCAAAACCGCATTCTTGCTAAAGCCAAGATCGGCTGTTTTTAAAAATTTCACCTGCATGGCTATCAGTATAGTGCTGATAATAAGAACCTGTGCAATAATATTTTGAACCACAATTAGGCTTTTTCGACCAAAGCCGGCTGATTGAGTGCTCTGATTAAGCTGATTCTTCAAAGCATTTACCGGTTTAAATCTGCTTAATATCAATGCCGGATAAAAGCCTGCCGCCAAAATAATAAACATTAATAAAATAAGTACAAACAGGATCAGTTTAGGACTACTTATAAAGTTAAGCGTAAGGTTAGTTTGCAACCAGGTATTAACTATTGGTAAAGTAATCAGGACCCAAAGAATGGCTAATAAGGCCGCAAAGAAGGTAATACTGGCCATTTCGGCAATAAACTGGAAAAATATAGCCGATGGTGTACTACCCAAAACTTTGCGTGTGCCAATCTCTTTAGCTCTCTTAAAACTTTGAGCCGTTGCCATATTAATAAAATTAACACAGGCAATAACAATGAGCAGCAAACCTATAATACCCAAAGTAACCAACAATGACTTCTGTATAACGCCACTGTAACGGCCATCAAAATGCACCTCATGTAAAGGTTGTAACTTAAATTCAAAAACAGAAGCCCTGTCGCCGGTATAACGTTTAACTATTGTGGTAAGCTCAGCATTAACCTTGCCTGCAGATAAACCCTCGGGTAACAAAACAAATGTAGCAGTGGTAGAGTTGATGAATCCCCAGTCCGTTTGCATTTGCTGCTCCCACTCAGGATTCATCAGTTTAAGTGACGATAATGATAAAAAGATATCCGTTTTAAAGTCTGTATTAGCAGGGTGATCTTTTACAATACCCACTATTTTAAAAGTGTTCTTACTATCAACCTTAATCGTTTTACCGATCGCATCCTGACTACCAAAATATTTTTGCACCAAATTATGACTTAAAACGACAGTATTGGGCTCGGTCAGGACATTGTTTTTGTCTCCTTGCTCCCATTCATAATCAAACAGGCTAAAAAAGTGCTTATCAGTAAGGGCTATGTTTTCATGCTCCGCAAATAATTGAGCGTTTGTTTTTCCTGTTTGGGGGATGGTTATAGTAGCGTCATGCATTCTCAGCAATGCCGCCTGATCTTTAATTTGAGAGATATCATTTTTCAGAACCTTCCCCAATACAAGTGGCGAACCTTGTTCGTTCTCAATGCCTCCATCCGGGAGATGCAGGTTAGTAACAATTTTATAAACCTGTTTGGCATCATGATGATAAGTATCAAAACTAAAATGATAAGTAATAAACTGAAATAAAATAATACCGCAACCTATTCCTAATGATAAACCAAACACATTGATTAATGTATAAAACTTATGCTTCCGTAAATTGCGCCAGGCTATTTTAAAGTAGTTACGTATCATATTATTTTCTTTACACGATGATACCTAAAATGCTTTAAATGAGTAGTTAAATAGTGTTAAATTGATAAATTTCAATCACTAGTTGAAACTCACTATTCGCTCCTTAAACTCTTCACTGGGTTGGCAATGGCTGCTTTAACGGTTTGAAAGCTTAATGTACATAATGCAGCCAGCAACATACCGGCGCCACTTAAGACAAATATCCACCAGCTAATGGTGGTACGATCGGCAAAGCCTTGCATCCACTTGTTCATGGCATACCAAGCTACCGGTGTAACCAGCACAAAAGCCAGTACAATAAGCCATATCAATTCTGTTGATAACAGCGTAACAATCTGCGCAATAGAAGCCCCAAGAACCTTGCGCACACCTATTTCCTTTGTTCGTAAACTAGTAGTATACATAGCCAAGCCAAGCAAACCAAGGCAGCTAATAAATATGGATAACCCAGTAGCCCAGGTTAACAAGGTTGAGGTATGTTGTTCAGCATCATAAAGTTTGGCGAGGGTTTCATCAAAGAAATGATATTCAAAATCATCCTCAGGATATATTTCCTTCCAGGCTTGCTGCATAGCAGAAATAGCATTTTTCCAATCTTTGTTACCAGCTGATTGTGGTTTTAATGCGATGTGAAATGTACCATTATTATAAAAACCGTTACTTGTTAAAATAGCCAAAGGTTTAATTGGCGAACGTAATGATTCGTGATGAAAATCAGCAACCACACCAATGATCTCCATTTTTGTATCGCCATTAAAATTATCTATCTTCTTACCAACGGCATCGCCCGGGTTTTTAAACCCAAATATTCTGGCACAGGTACTATTGATCAGAAATCCTTTTGTGGTGTCGGCAGGCTGTAAATTGCGGCCCGCAAGTAATTTGATCTTAAATACTCTAATGTAATTTTCATCCCCATACTTTTCCTCCAAATTTATCTTGATCTCTTTTTTACCATCTTTGTACGTAGCCTCTGTTGAATTACTTGAAGTGGAGGATGGTGCGGCTTTACCTGCACTTATCATTTCTATCTGAGGTATAGCGCGCAGCTTATTCATAAATACCTGGTTACGGCTGGCGGTCCGGTTTTTCCATGGAGAGTTTATAATGATGATGGCATCTTTTTTAAACCCCAGATCCTTATGTAGAACATAGTAAATCTGTTTACTAACCAATATGGTGGCCATTATGAAAAACTGGGCTATAATGAACTGGGCTACCGTTAACGATTTTCTTAAAAAGGCTGTTCTTGTTTTACTGCTGTTATTAACCGCTTGATTTTTAAGCACTAAAACCGGCTTAAAACCTGATAATACCATAGCCGGATAGAACCCAGAAAGCAGGGTTACCACAAGAGTCAGTATTACTAAAAACAATACCAGGCCGGGTTGTTGAACAATATTTACACTTATCCCTTTCGGGATAAAATCGGCAAAGAGCTTTAATATCACCGGGGCAAGTAAAACCGCTATTACTACAGCAATGGTGGTGATCAGGAAGGTTTCGCTTAAAAATTGTACGATTAACTGGGTGCGGGTACTCCCCATTGTTTTACGGATACCTATTTCCCTGGCCCGTTGTGACGATTGGGCCGTTGTTAAGTTTATAAAGTTAATACAACCTAATATTAACAGAAACAGTCCAATGGCCAGTAAACCATATAAAGTTGCTTTATTGGCAGTATTGCCAGAATTAAATGTACCATATATATTATTAAAGTGCACATCGTTCAATGGTTGTATACTAAAGTTACGGGTATTACCTTTATTTGATGGCTTTGGCGGATCGTGCTTTTTCAGCAGTTCATTTAGTTGTTTTTCAATAT
>NZ_JBFUJG010000200.1:0-7056 GCF_056401495.1 Mucilaginibacter sp. P4_E8 | reverse complement strand
CGATGCGACCATAAATACTCCTTCTGATCAACTTATCGCCTCTTAACAGCCTGATTTCCTGATCATCGTGTATTTTAAAATTATCTTTATGCTGCATTAATAATTCTTCTTCCTCAGGAGTACATAAACCCGAAAGGTGTTTTTCATAAAGTAGTATGTATTGCTCAGGAGTCATAAAATTGGTTTTGCTTACTATATATAAAGTGCTGCAAAATCTAATTCAACACACATGATTTTGAAAATATTTTTAAACATTAAAATACATGTGTGGCTGACAATTGTATTTGATAAACATTTCTTATTTTTATCAAACCAATTATGATCAGTCAAGTTACCGATAGCGAATTATGGGACTCCGTTGTCTCAGATAATTCCAGGGCTTTTGTAGTCCTGTACAACAGGTATTGGAAAAAACTCTATAAAACCGCTAATTATTATTTAAAAGATGAAACTGTAGCTGAGGAGATTACACATGATGTATTTGTGGCATTATGGACAAGGCGTAAATATCTGAAGATCCAAAATTTTCAAAACTACATTCACGTAACTGCCAGGTATCAGGTATTTAAACATTTAAAAGCAACTAAGATAAACTGTGTAGAATATATTGATCAATTGGCTGAGAACGACAGCATGGTTGTTTATAACACTGCCGATAGTAAGCTGGGGTATGAGGCTCTTGAATCGGAACTTGCACAAGTATTACTGGAACTGCCCCGCCGCTGTCGGGAAATTTTTTGGTTAAGCCGGGTAGAAAATTTAAGTAATGAAGAAATTGCCGATAAACTTAATATCTCAAAACGTACTGTTGAAAATCAAATTACGTTTGCGCTGAGGTTTCTGAGAATGTCCTATCCTAAATTGCCTTTAGTTTCACTRATGATCCTCATCGTTTTGTTTTTAGCAAAAACCTTTGAGTAAAAAAACATGTTTAACAAAAAGAGCCCGTAATTTATATTTACGGGCTCTTTTTGTTAAATAGGGTTCTGGAATATTACTACCAAAACCTTATATAAATAGCTGATAGCAATAACAAAATAACCACTATCAGTATAACTGATGAAGGCTTTAACTTAAACATTGATTTATCTACAACTATTGCTTTGGCATTTACCACCGGACCGGCCAAACTTATAAATACCATTACAATACAAGTTATAAGGAACGACCAGCTAAGTGATATAAAAAATGGGATTTCATATTGCCCTGCCGCATTTTTAAATGCTGAATACAATATGGTTTCGGGGCCAAATACTGTAACGGCAAACTGATTAAAAAATACTGATGCTGCAAAGCCAACCAATATCCCAATGATGGCGGCTTCGGCAGTGGTTCTTTTCCAAAACATGCCCAGTAAAAATGTAGCAAGTACACCGGGGCTTACAAAGCTGGAATATTTCTGTACAAATGTATATCCTCCTGAACTTCCTATACCCAATACATCGTGCCATGTAAATGAAACGGCTATCAACAAGCTAAACACGATAGCAAGCCTGCCAATCCAAACCATTTTCCGTTCATTGGCTTCGATATTCAGGTATTTTTTATAAATATCAAGGGTAAAAATGGTAGCTATGCTATTAATTTTACCGGCCAGGGAAGCAACTATGGCCGCGGTTAAAACAGCAAGCGACAATCCTTTAAGTCCCGAAGGTAAAAAAGATAATATGGCCGAATAAGCACCATCTTTACCTCCATTGCCTAATTGAGGTAAATGACCGTGTTTGTATAACACAAAAGCAACAATACCGGGCAGCATAACAATTACCGGCATCAGTATTTTCAGCAAACTTGCAAACAAAATACCGGTGCGTGCAGTGGTTATATTGGCGCCTAAGGCTCGCTGTGTTATGTATTGGTTACAGCCCCAGTAATTCAAATTACTGATCCACTGCCCTGAAACGTACATGGCAAAGCCCGGTAAAATAAGATATTTGGTTATAGTTTCGGTTGATGCCCCTGCAGCGGGTTTTTTAAAGATTAAATGAAAGTGATCGGGGGCATCTTTTAATAGTAAATTAAAGCCGGTAAATACATTGGTTCCAAAACCAAATTTTTCGCTGACAATAGTAAGCGATAGGTAAGTGATAGCCAAACCACCTACTATCAATACGCCAACCTGTATAACATCTGTATAGCCAACAACCCGCATCCCTCCCAGGGCAATAACAGCCCCAAATATAGCCAGGCCTATCATAATTTCATGAAAATATGCCCCACCAAGTAAACCGTTAATGGCTAAAGCACCCAGGTACAAAATAGCGGTTAAGTTGATAAATACATATAAAAGCAACCAGAATATTGACATTACCAAAGCCACGCCACTATTATATCTGTTTTGCAGAAACTGGGGCATGGTAAATATTTTGTTCTTGATATATACCGGCATAAAAAATACAGCCACAATAATTAATGCAGCAGCCCCAACCCATTCATATACAGCTACAGCAATACCAGCAAAAAAACCATCACCGCTCATGCCTATAAATTGTTCGGCCGAGATATTGGACGCGATGATGGACGCACCTATTGCCCACCAGGTGAGCGAGCCCTCTGCAAGGAAAAAGCTGTGTGAACTGGTGTTTGTTTCATTCTTTTTTCGGCGATAAATAAAGTATCCATAGCAAGAAACTATTATGAAATAGGCGAAAAAGACCAGAAGATCGGCCGTAGAAATATGATTCAGCATGAGTATTTTTTTGCAATAGGAAATTTAGGCCGTTAATTTTCAGGGCCGGTTCAATTTTTCAAATCTATGAAATAAAATGAATTGGCAAGGCTGCACGAAAATAAACGGCAGCCATACAACAACAATATTATGATATCCTTATTTAAAATTTTAATGTTGACGGCAGGTATTTGGCAACAAGATCTTCATAATACGGACGCAGTTTAGTCCAATCCGGTGGAACCGGGCTCTTGGAATAAAGGTCATAAGGATTAAATAAATCTACTGCTTTAAATAACTGGTGGTCATGAGGGGTCATGAGATGGCTGTAGGCATGCTCCCTGTGCTGCGGATAAAAGGAATGATAGCGAAGCATATATAAGGCCTGCTCAGGCAAATAAGGCTTCATCATGTGATAAATATATTCGTCATGGCCCCAGGTCATGTGTACATTCTCTAAACCACAATTGGGCTCATAAACGCCGTATTTGGTATTGTAACGCGGGTCGTGATGATCTTTGTTGTCTTTAAAATATTCAGAAAAAACAATCTTATCCGAAAAAGCACATCCCACAGGATAGCTGTCACCTACTACCGCCCATTGTGGCTCGCCGAAAAGGCACAATACTTTGCCCATATCATGAAATAACCCGGTAAGTACCATCCAATCAGGCCGGCCATCGGCACGGATAGCCTCAGAGGTTTGTAGCAGGTGCTGTAACTGATCAAGATCTGTATCAGGATCAGAATCATCTACAAGCTGGTTAAGAAAATCAAAAGCATCCCAAACCGACATTTCTTTTTTATCGAACGATAAATATTGTTCTTTCTTTGCGAGAACAAAATCGTAGGTCTGGTTAATATGTTGCAAACGATAAAATTCACGAACGGAATCTTTTGTTGTGGCCTCATAATCACGGTATGCATCAGTATCTCGCCCTGCGGCTATTGAATCTGCATCCGGATAACGAACTAATAAATCATCTTCCCATTCTTCTATAGAATTTAAAGGGCCTTGATCTGGTGTTCCTGTATTCTTGCTCATAACGTTAAAATTTAAAAGGAGTATAATTGGCAAACAATCCTTTATAGCCAATTTTCATAGCTGTCTTATACAAATTTCTTCATTTTTAAAGTTAAATTCATGAAAAGTACCTGATTTATTTGCTTAAACGTTTACCTAAATTTTTATAGCCCATTAATGCCCTTCCCCCTCTGCCTTAGAGTTTGCAATAGCTATTTTTATTATATTGCTCAACTTTTGTTTTATAAACCAATACAAAAATCATGAACATTTATAGTTTCGCAGTAAAAGTCAAATAACAGACTTCTAAAATTTTGAAAAAACCTTTTATCAATGGCCGACGGAACAAAGAATAACAAAGTAAATATGAAAACACTTGCAAAAGTGTTAAATGTGTCTATCGCAACAATATCCAAAGCGCTTAGGGATAGTCATGATATAGGTGATGAAACAAAACTCAGGGTTATTGAAACTGCCAAACTATTACATTATGTGCCTAACCCTTACGCAAGTAGCCTCCGTAAACGATCAAGTAATACCATAGCCATTATAATTCCTGAAATTGCGGATAGTTTTTTTAGCCAGGCTATAAATGGTATTGAAAGTATTGTGGATCTGGAAAAATATCATGCCTTAATATATTTAACCCATGACAGTTATGAACGTGAAGCTCAAATGTTTAACGAACTTACCAGTGGGCGGGTCGATGGTATATTAATGTCCGTTGCCAGTAATACCAAAGATACCAGACACATTAAAGAGTTACAGCAGGCTGGTATCCCTATCGTTTTTTTTGACAGGGTTTGCGAGGATGTACCTACCGCAAAGATTAAAACTGATGATTTTAATAGTGCTTACATGGCTACCAGCCATTTGCTTGATCAGGGATGTAAAAATATTTCGCTGGTTACCATTGAAGGTTATCCTTCTATATTACTTGCGCGGGAAGATGGCTATAAAAAGGCATTGGCTGAGCGAAATATAAAACCGAGAGAACATAACATAATTAGTTGCYCTAATAAATACACAAACGAGAATATTGCTGTTTTAAAAGATCACATAACCAGCGTAAAACCAGATGGTATAATTGCCACGGTTGAGCATTTAGCTACTACTACTTACCTGGCTTGCGAAGAAATGAAGTTAAATATCCCTCAGGATATAAAAGTGGTGTGTTTTACTAATCAGATAACCGCGGCTATACTTAATCCCCCGCTTACTACCGTTTTACAACCCGCGTACGATATGGGGCGAAAAGCCGCGGAATTACTGTTTTGGCATTTATCAGGTAAGCCCATCCAAATGGAAAAAGAAACGATTATTTTACCATCCAAACTGGTAGTCAGAGATTCAACCCGAATCTCTGACTAAATCAGTTGGTGTTAATATTAGTTTTTTTGAGGAGTGCCGGTCATTGTAAAAGCTAATGTTCCTCCCGCAATAATATCCTGATGCGAGATCAAAAAATCCTTAATAGGCTTTCCATTAAAAGTCACTTCTTTTACATATTTATTTTTGGCTGATAGGTCCTTTGCCTGAATGATCAACTTTTTACCATGTTGCAGGTTCAATACCATATACGGGAACTGTGGGGCGCCAATACTGTAATAACCTGACGCAGGTGCCACCGGATAAAAACCAAGCGTATTGAAAATGTACCATGCCGAAGTTTGGCCGCAATCATCATTGCCATTAATACCAACCGCCGCGTTTCTGAAATTTTGTGATGAGGTATGTTCCCTTACCAATTCCTGTGTTTTCCAGGGCATGCCGCAATAATTAAACAGGTACAGGTAGTGGTGACCGGGTTCATTATCTGCATGGTAATGACCTTCACTAAAGTTTTTGCTTAGTTTATTGGCAAATTTTTTCTCGCCGCCCATTATTTTGATCATGCCGGGCACATCATGCATGGCACCGAAAGTATAGGTCCATTTGGTGCCCTCCGTAAAGCCCGAATCTGGTTTGGCCGAAAAATGACCGTCTGAATTACGGGGAGCCATGAAACCGGTAGCGCTGTTATACACGTTTTGATAGTTTTTACTCCAGGCCATGAGCTGTTTATAATCATCATCTTTCCCTAATCCTTTGGCAACCTGGGCTACAGCGTAGTCGTCAATTGTATATTCAATAGTCCGCGAAACCGATTCTCTTGTTTTATCAACCGGGATATAACCTAATTTATGATAGTTGGTTAAACCACCTCTTGCTTCAAAGCTTGTCCACAGGTCACGGTCGCCCCATCTTTTATGTGTATCACCATCGGGCGCATCGTACGAATCTTTATGCAGCGCTTCATAAGCCAGTTTTGTATTAAAACCACGAAAGCCTTTAACATAAGCATCGGCCACAACAATATCGGCATGGGTACCAATCATAATATTAGTATAGGTAGGATTTGGCCACATCGGCATCCACCCTCCTTCCTTATACATTTGCAGCAGCGACTCTACCATACCATCAACCCGCTGAGGTTGTGTAAGGGTTAATAATGGATGCAAAGCCCTGAAAGTATCCCAAAGCGAATAATCATTGTATGACGAACCACGATGCACCTTATCATCAAAAGCGCTGTAATACCTGCCGTATTCCGAAAACTGACGCGGAAATAACATAGTATGGAACATTGCGGTATAAAAAATAGTTTTTTGTGTTTTGGTTACTCCGCTTACCTGAATAGCCTTTAAAGCTTGCTGCCATTCATTACGTGTTGTTTTAACTATTTTATCAAAATCCCAGTCAGGAATTTCTTTCTTCATGTTATCCCTTGCCTGGTCAATACTGATAAATGATGTAGCAACTATTACCCTGATCTCGTCATTTGCTTTGGTCCTGAAAGAAATAAATGCTCCCATGCGGGTGCCGTACTGGCTCTGGCTGCCTTTGTTGATCACCTGCTTATCCCAGGTACCATATTTTTTAATCTGTTTGTTGAATTTGATAATAAAATACCCCTTAAAGTTTTTAAGCTCTGGGCCAAGCTGCGCCGATTGCCTGTCTGGATTATAACCGGTTATTTCGTTATTAATGGTATCAATATGCACATAGCCTTTTAACTTTTTCATCCGGGAAGTATAATCGTTTGCCCAATCGGTAAGCTCGGGGTTAAGGTTAATGCCCTGTATGATCAGATGTGCCTGATCTGCCTTTGGAAACGTGAACCGGAACATGCCGCAGGTATTGGCACCTGCAATTTCGGCTTTAATTTTATCAGTACCGATAGTTTTTAACTTTACCGAGTAATAATATGGTTTAGAAATCTCATCCTGATGGTTAAATGACAGCACACGCTGTTTGGGCAAAACCCGGAGGTTGCCTACCTGGGGCATAACAGAAACATAGCCATAATCGCCCATCCAAACGG
>NZ_JBFUJG010000199.1:0-7072 GCF_056401495.1 Mucilaginibacter sp. P4_E8 | reverse complement strand
ACACAATGCCATATAGTTTGGTTACAACTTGTAGCTATATCTCTGTTATACTAATTATAAGTCCTATACAGGGGTAAATTTCCGTTTTTCCAATACATCTTCTTACGTGCCGGTCTATTCTACTAATAATTGTCAATCGATAATATTTGATCATTTAGATAAGAATTAAGATGGAAATAGTTCAGGAAAATATATTAAATCTTATCCGGGACCATTGTTCCGCCTATTGGGAACTTAACGTGTTTAAAGATCACATTATCATTAATTTGCCGGAAACTAACGAGGATTACCGTTTAGCATACACTAAAGCCAAACAGGAGATCACGGCCTGTGTAAAGCTGCATTTTCCGGAAAGAGATACGGAGTTGTTATTTGAGGTGAGGAATGGTTCGTGGAACTGTAGTTTTAAGTTAATGAACACTACCAGTCCTCGCGTTGCTCATTAATCCAATACGCTTATCTGATCAATAATTTTAATAACCTATCTCAATCGTTGTTTGGTAAGTCGCCTCGTTGCTGATGTTATTAATAATAAAGTGACCAACATCTGCTCGTGAAATGCTCAAACAATTTTTCAGGAAGCTATTGATGGCAAAACGGTAATTACCGGTCGCAGGCTTGTCGGTAAGCTGCGGCGGGCGCATAATGGTCCAGGTACTATCACTTTCCTTTACCAATTTTTCCATTTTTCGCAGATCGTCATACATGTTCCGCAACAAATTTTGAACAATATATTTGGCCACCAACCTTATAAAAAAAGGAAGTACCGGGCTTATTTCAATAGCAGATGCAGAAATAAAGAAAACGCGGCTTACCCCCATCTTACTCATGGCTGCTAAAAGATTAACGTTACCCTGGGAATATAGCGTTGTGGGCTTGTCGCTCAGTAAACCTCCCTTTACCCCTATTGCTGATATTACAGCATCCGTGTTAGGCAGGTATTTTTCAAATGTTTCGGGCTGCATGATATCTCCCTGCACAACTTCCAGGTTATGATGTGCAAGGGTTAGGTTGGCCGGATTACGTAATACAGCGGTAACCTTGTGCCCGGCTTTTAGCGCCATTTCAATGCATTGCCTACCTATACCCCCATTTGCTCCTATTACTAATAACCTATATACCTGTGATTTTTGTTGAAATTCCATTTGATGATCTTACTTTAAAATACTTTGATTCTTTTTTTGAAAGCTTTATTAATAAACACATGACAGATAGGTGAACCCCCACCGGCATTTTCAGAAAAATGCGTGCTTCAAGCAATATCCTGATGATGCCTTTCATGATTGGCTAATTAAATTTAAAAACGCTTAAAAAGATCACTACGAAAAAGATGATCAGCTGACTAAGATAAAACCAGTTTAAACTGGCCCTCAAACTATCAACTTGCCCGGTAGTATCTGAGCCGTTTGTAGTCATAATTTTTCTGAGCTTTAATCCCTGTCTTCTCCCCACAAGCAAACTGTTCAGAATTAAAATAATGACCAGGCCAAACTTTATCCTGAACCATAATTGCTCGCCAAAAACGCCATGTGTTAATGCCATCATCCCAATGCCTGTGAGTATGAGCAAGGCAGCGCCAATACCCGCCAGCCTGGAAAATTTTGATGTAGCCTCTAACAACCCCGTCGACCGCTCCTGTCCCTTGTCAATTAACTCCCAAAAAGTTTTAAATGCTGAGTAATCAACAATGGTGGTACCTGCCATCAAAATAAGCCCTGTAACATGCAGCGTTAACAGACCTTGAAGAAAAGTTAGTGTGTTCATGTTTAGTAATTTTATTTATAACAATTTGAATGATAACGATGTACAAAAAATCAAATACAACATTAATTATAAACTATACCTTTTGGTTGTATTTACATGCAAACTTATACCTTTTGGTAGTAAATAACAAATATTCTTGTTATTTATTTAGATTTGCTACCAAAAGGGAGTAATTACATTGAACAAAACAGTAGAATTGGTTAAGCTATGGGGACTTTATGAAGATCAGCACCCAAATGGTACTATAGAAGATTTCTGTCGTCATCACCTGTCATTACCTGTAAAAGACGAAAAGCGGATTGCTCAGGAATGGCAATTGCTTCCCGATATAAACGGGAGGCTCATGATACTGCTTAGAAGGATAGGGAAATATCACATGGTTTATTCCAATAAAGCACTGGAAGGTACCGGGCTTGATCAGATTGAAGAATTTGGTATACTGGTAACCATTTTTAACCAGATCAATCCCATAAAGTCAGAAGCGATCTATAACAACATCATAGAATTATCAAGCGGTACCAATATGCTCATCAGGTTAAAAAAAAGAGGATTGATCAATGAATATCCAGATAAAGAGGATAAGCGCGTTAAAAGACTAAAGCTGACCGTAAAAGGCGAAGAAACTATTAAAGTAGCAAAGGACAGGGTTCTTAAAGTTGCCGCGATGATGATGCATGGCCTCACTGATGAGGATAAACAATTGTGCATCCAGCTACTTACCCCCATTAATGAGCGCTTTGATGGCATGTTCCAAAAGCAAAAGAATAAAACTTTCGAAGAAATATTCAGGGAAATGATGTAGCAGCATCCAGGTATATCTGTCTGATTAAGCTTCATWTTTACTGGTGGATGAGATCTGTCCTTTTGGTTATTCAATAAAAAGCACTATATTTTATCTAAATTTATAGCACCGTCTATTTACCTAAGCCATTAAAAAATGTCAGCCACCACTATTAACCAGGTTATTGATTCCCTGCAAACCATAATTACAGAAAGCATTGCTACCAATAGTCGCATGGGATATTTTGCTGCTTTATACTACAAGGTAACTGCAAGCGTACGCGATGGTATTGCCAAAGGGCAGTTTGAAAATGGGCCGCGCATGGAAAAATTCGACGTAGTATTCGCCAATCGCTACCTCGACGCTTATGCGGCCTGGAAAAGCAAGCAACCCCTCAGTGCATCATGGCGCATAGCTTTTGAAATGACCGAAAGTTCATCAACCMTGGTTTTACAGCAACTGCTGCTGGGCATGAACGCGCACATTAACCTTGATCTGGGTATAGCCGCCGTTGAGGTATCTAACGGCAATATGGATGGTGTTCAGAAAGATTTTGATTCCATTAACACTATTATCTCAGCGTTAACTTACGAGGTAATAAATGAGATCACCCGGGTATCGCCCCTGTTATCGTTACTGGGCCTGCATTCTTCCAATTACTCCATACTTATCCAGTTCAGTATAAGCAATGCCCGCGATGGTGCCTGGTGTTTTGCCGAAGATCTGCTAGAAAAACAGAACGCCGCCTATACCGATTGCATAACGGCCCGCGATAAAACCATTACGCAGCTTGCACAGGGTCTTGCACATGCCACTGGTATTATGCGCGTTACACTCTGGCTCATCCATGTTTTTGAGTGGAAAAGCCCATCAAAAATTATAAAAGCCCTGCATGATTATCAAAAGGAAAAGATAGTTGTGAACCCGGCTACAGCTACACCCAGCCCTATTTAACCATAAATTTACATTTAAATAGTTTTTTGGTCGTAACAATCTGATCCGATGATATATCCAAATAGTGCACAAAGCATATAAAAGTTTTGATTTGTCGCAAAGTGCCCCGTTAAATGTCGGATACGCCCATTTAACAAATAGGCAGGCGACAGTAACTTTGGATATAAAATTTACAGTTATGAAAAACACAAATAACACGCTGGTTCAAATACCACTAATCATAATGGCAATGATGACAGCTAATAATATACAGGCACAAACCAAAGAGCTGGGCCAATATGTCAATATAAATGGCATTAAAATGTATTACGAAGTTCATGGTTCCGGAAAACCATTGGTACTTATACATGGCGGCGGCTCCACCATTAATACCACCTTTGGTAAGATATTGCCCATGCTGGCCAAAACCCACCAGGTTATTGCTGTTGAGCTGCAGGCGCACGGCCATACCGGCGACAGGGACGCGCCAGAAACTTTTGAGCAGGATGCTGATGACGTGGCTGAGTTGCTAAAACAACTGAACATACCCAAAGCTGATATTTTGGGTTTTAGCAATGGTGGCAGCACAGCTTTGCAAATAGGCATAAGGCACCCTGATCGGGTAAACAATCTGATCGCCATTTCGGCTATATATAAAAGGGATGGGATGTATCCATGGTTCTGGGATTTTATGGCTAAAGCCACTTTCAAAGATATGCCGCAGATATATAAGGATACTTTTTTAAGTATTACCAACGACCAGGCCAAACTGCAAAACATGCATGATAAAGATCTTAGCAGGATGCAGAACTTTAAAGACTGGAAAGCAGAAGATATCCAATCTATTAAAGCGCCTACGCTAATTGTAGTGAGCGATCAGGATGTTGTACGCCCGGAACACGCGGTAGAAATGAGTCGTTTATTACCTCATGGCAGGCTGGCCATATTGCCGGGCGGTCACGGTGAATTTTTTGGCGAGATAAACTTTAAGGATACCGGCAGTAAGATTCCAGAGTTGTTTACAGCCATGGTAGATGAGTTCCTTACAGGTGCTAAAAAGCAAAACAATATGCCTTTCTAAAATCAAATAATAACTATCTAAAATATATCGACATGTCATTCCAGGGATATCTTACCACCATCAAATCAAAAACAGGCAAAGGTCCGCAAGACTTCAGAAAACTGGCCGAAGAAAAGGGCTTTACCCAAAACGGCGAACTCAAATCAAGCACCAAAGCCGGCGATATAGTAAAATGGCTTAAGGACGATTTTGACCTTGGGCACGGGCACGCCATGGCTATTTTTGCCTTACTAAAGGGCATAAAAAATGAAGATAGCGAGTAGAGGACTATGGAACGGTGGGACTATAGGGCTATGAGACGATAAGACTATGGACTATAAGACGAGCAGAGTATGGGACGATGGGACGATAAGACATAAGACATTTTTTACTCTTTTCCTTTCATCTTTATTCTTCCTGTTTTTGCTCCATTTGTCCCATAGTCTTACAGTCATATCGTCCCATAGTCCTTCTATCCCAAAAATCCATTTTTCAACAATCATTGCAGCGTCCACTTGGTTTATCTACCTTTCGCCCCTTATATTTTTTTTGAAGAACGCTGTACATGAAAGTTATTATTGCCGAAAAACCATCCGTTGCAAGGGAGATAGCCAAAGTATTTGGCGCTACTACCAAAAAAGACGGGTACATTGAAGGCAAGGGATATACTTTTACCTGGGCGTTTGGTCACCTTTTGCAACTGGCTGCACCGCAGGAATATGGCTTTTATGGCTGGAACATTCAAAACCTGCCCATGCTGCCGCCCAAATTCAAGCTCAGCATCCGCAAGGTTAAAACCAAAGATGGTATTGTAGAGGATCCTTCTGTAAGGAAACAGCTTGACACTATTAAGGCCTTATTTGATGAAGCCACCGAGATCATTGTTGCTACCGATGCCGGGCGCGAAGGCGAGCTCATCTTTCGCTATATATATTATTATCTTAAATGTAAAAAGCCCTTTAAACGGCTTTGGATCTCATCCCAAACAGACGAGGCCATTAAGGAAGGTTTCCGAAACCTGAAACCAGGCAGTGATTATGACACGCTGTTCAATTCGGCCCACTGTCGCTCGCAATCCGACTGGCTCGTTGGGATGAACGCCACACAGGCACTCAGCATTTCGTCAGGAACCCGGTCGGTACTTTCCTTAGGCAGGGTGCAAACCCCAACGCTGGCCATGATCTGCTCCCGCTACCTCGAAAACAAGAACTTTGTACCCCAGTTATTTTACCAGGTGAGTATCCAGGTTGATAAAGATGGGCAGGTTTTTAGGGCGATATCTGCTGATAGTTTTAAGACCAAAGAGGAAGCACAAACCGTTGTTGATAAAGTAGAAGATGTACCCACCGGGTTTCCCAATGGTGGGCATATTGTTAGTGTGGAGGCCAAGCCCCGTAAAGAACCACCACCCCTGCTGCATGACCTGAGCAGCCTGCAACAGGAAGCCAATAAACGCAAAGGATTTACTGCCGACCAAACGCTTACCCTGCTGCAAACCCTTTACGAAAATAAGCTGGTAACCTACCCGCGTACCGGCAGCCGTTATATTGGCGATGACGTATTTGCTGGAGTGCCTGCACTGATTGATAAGTTTAAAGATCACCCTGAATTTGGCAAACAGGCTACCTATCTTACCACTGTAACGCTGAACAAACGCAGCGTAAACGCAAAAAAGGTGACCGATCACCATGCCATACTCCCAACCGGCGAAACACCGGGCCAGCTATCAAAAGATCTGCAGGCGGTTTATGACCTGGTTGCCGCGCGCATGCTGGAAGCTTTTCACCAGGAATGTATCAAGGAGATCACCAAAATTACGGTACAATCGGGCGCTATATTTACGGCCAGCGGTACGGTAATCAGTTCGGCTGGCTGGCGGGCTGTATTGAATGAGCCCGATGAAGAAAAGAAGGACGAGGAAAATGCAAGCCTGCCTAAAGTGCAAAAAGATGAGCGTTTACCCATAGTTGAAAAAAACCTGCTCGAAAAACAAACCAAACCCAAGCCACTTTACAACGAGGCCTCTTTACTAAAAGCACTTGAAACAGCCGGTAAGGAGATAGAGGACGAGGAACTGCGTTACGCCATGAAAGACAGTGGTCTCGGGACACCCGCCACCCGGGCATCCATTATTGAAACATTGATAAAAAGGGATTACATCATCAGGGAGAAAAAGAACCTGGTACCTACCGAAACCGGCCTCAATGTATATCATGTGGTAAAAGATCAGAAAATAGCGCAGGCTGAGCTTACCGGTAACTGGGAAAAACGCCTGGAAGAGATCCGCTCCGGCGCTTCGGTAAATGATTTTCAACAGGAGATCAAAACCTATACCCGGAACATTACCCAGGAACTATTACTGGCAGGCAAGGGATTGATGACTAAACGAAAAGAGGCTGCGAGTACTCAGCAATAAGTGGGTAAAATGACTCATAATGTGTATAAAACTGTCATTTTTAGCACAATTTACGGGAAAAGATTATTCTGACCTATTTACCTATAAAAATTTTTTTTATACTTGCCTTATCTATAAG
>NZ_JBFUJG010000198.1:0-7083 GCF_056401495.1 Mucilaginibacter sp. P4_E8 | reverse complement strand
CACCATGTTTGTTCAGCTTAAACCCTGGGATGAGCGGAAAGAAAAATCACAGCAGATAACCGCCCTTGTTGCCAAGCTCACTAAAAAACTGGCCAGGTTTAAAGAGGCTAATGTTATTGTAATTCAACCGCCTGCTATACCAGGTTTGGGAAGCACCGGTGGTTTTTCATTTATATTGGAAGAAAAAGAAGCAGGTGGGGACATAAAGGTTTTTGAAAAAACGCTGAAAACATTTGTAGGTGAGATTAATAAACGTCCTGAAATTGCAAGAGCCTTTACCTTTTTTACAGCGAGTACGCCTGCTTATCAGTTAACTATTGATAGGGAAAAGGCGAAGAAGTTAGGCGTTTCTATAGCTGATGTTAATAGCGCCCTTCAAACTTATATGGGTAGTATCTATATTAATGACTTTACCATATATGGACGAAACTTTAGGGTACTTGCACAAGCCGATACTGCTTATCGGAGTAATATCAGCAATATTGGGCAATACTTTGTGCGTAATCAATTTGGTACAATGGTGCCACTAAGCACACTTACATCTTACAAGGTTATTGAAAACTCTCCGTTGATTGCTCATTATAATCTGTTCAGGTCGGCCGAGATCAATGGGAGTACCAAACCTGGTTATAGTAGCGGTGATGCTATAACGGCTTTGAAAGAAGTTGCTGCAAAAACGTTACCACAGGGCTTTGGTTATGAATTTTCGGGCCTTAGCCGCGAGGAGATATTATCTGGTTCAAAAACAGTTTACATTTTTGCCCTTTCTATAGGCTTCGTATTCCTTTTTCTTGCCGCGTTATATGAAAGCTGGTCGGTTCCGTTCTCGGTACTGCTGGCTGTACCTTTAGGGGCATTTGGAGCCATCCTGTTCCTGACGTTCTGGTCCGATTTAACCAATAACGTATATGCACAGATTGGTTTAATAACGTTGATAGGATTGGCGGCCAAGAACGCGATTTTGATAGTTGAATTTGCCAAAGAGCGCGTAGATCGAGGTATGAATCTTGAAAAAGCTACTCTTGAAGCGGTACGACTGCGTTTGCGTCCAATCATCATGACCTCGATGGCATTTATATTAGGGGTAGTGCCTTTAATGATCGCATCCGGCGCAGGTGCCGAGGCCAGGAAAACCATAGGATGGACAGTGTTTGGGGGGATGCTTGCAGCCACATCGCTTGCTATATTTATAGTGCCTGTTTTATATTATACCATTACCCGTTTTGCATATGGTAAAGAAAAACTGGCCGAAATGGAAAAGAACTATAAGCCCGATGTGGAAGATGATCCGCAGGTTTAATATTTTACTTTATTAAAATCAAAAGAGAGGCAAAGCCTCTCTTTTTTTGTTTATGGCAGTTTAAGGATAGTTGCTCAATGCCGTTTTACCCGTAAATTTTAAGTGAAACAGAACAAAAATTCGTTGTTTTCCTACACTTATTTATTTAGCAGGTACTGTTTTTTCGATCATTATTTAATCTGTAATTAAGGTTTGTAATTATAGGTTTCAAGAAAATGGCGAATTTAAAAACATTGATTATCAATAATTAACAGGTCAAAAGCTGCTAAATTGTTTAGCTGGTGTATTACGAGTTATTGTTTATACCATTATCATAACAGGGGGACAATTATGATAATGGCAAAGTATTTGTTAAGGTGGTGTTAATACAATGAAAATTGTAGAGTACATTTTAAAAACACAACTATGAAAAATTCGACAAACTTTATAGCCGCCGCGTTAACTGCTGTAGCTATATTTTTAGGAACTACTGTAAAAGCTCAAACTACTCCGGCCGACAAATTACGTTTTGGTATTGGTTTAGAAGTTGGTGCGCCAACTGGCAATGCGCATGATGTTTCAAATTTTGAATTAGGCGGTACAGCGCGTTTGCAATATGGCTTAAGTGATAACCTGGCATTAACTTTAACTTCGGGCTATTACAACATGTTTGGTAAAGAAGCCGGCAACTCAGGTGTTAAATTTAACAGCTTAGGTGTGGTACCTGTTAAAGCGGGTATAAAAGCTTTCTTCGCACAAAATTTATATTTTGGAGCTGAGGTAGGTGCTGGTTTTGAAGTTCATACGCCAATTCCAGGAACAGAAAAGGATACTAAACTGATTCTTGCCCCTGGTATAGGTTATGCATCTAAATCATGGGATGTTGGTTTACGTTATGAAAACTTCTCTGGTCAGAGCAATAACTATGGTCTGGTTGGTTTACGTGTAGCCTACGGATTTGGTTTGTAATTTTACATAAACCGCTTTATAACAAAGCCCCTCATCAAATGAGATGAGGGGCTTTGTTGTTAATGTCAGATTATTTTGTCTGAACCGCGATTTATGCGATTAAGAGATTATCACGATTTTTACTTGCAAATCAAAATCTAAAAAATCTGATTAATCGTGGTTCAGACAATCGCAAACTATTTCAATTTACCCAACGCTTCTTTTATCCTTTTCACGGCCTCTATCAGCTTGTCTTCGGCGGCAGCATAGGAAATACGGATAGACGTAGGAYCTCCAAATGAATCACCACCTACGGTAGCAACATGGGCTTCCTCTAATAAGTAAATGCTTAGTTCATCAGCATCTTTAATGGTTTTGCCATTATAGCTTTTGCCAAAGAACGAGGTTACATTCGGGAAAAAGTAAAACGCGCCATCGGGCAGGTTTAATTTAATGCCGTCAATTTCGCTTAACAATTTGTAAACAATGTCGCGGCGTTTTTTAAATGCGGCACGCATTTCAAGTACGGTTTCCAGGCCACCTTCGTATGCGGCAACACCGGCACGTTGAGTTATTGAACAGGTACCAGAAGTAATCTGTCCCTGCATTTTGTCGCAGGCAGTGGCAATCTCTTTGCTACTTGCAGTGTAACCAATTCTCCAGCCGGTCATGGCAAATGCTTTAGACCAGCCATTGATGATCACTACGCGATCTTTAATATAATCAAACTGGGCTATCGATTCGTGTTTATCAATATAGTTGATGTGCTCATAGATCTCATCGCTCAGGATATAAACATGGGGGTATTTTTCAAATACTTTTGCTAATCCTTCCAGCTCATCCTTGCTGTAAACACTGCCTGTAGGGTTACATGGCGATGAAAACATGAACAATTTGGTTTTTGGCGTAATAGCAGCCTCTAATTGCTCAGGGGTTATTTTAAAATTTTGCTCAACGGTGGTGTTTATAAAAACGCTTACACCTTCGGCCAGCTTTACTACTTCTGAGTATGATACCCAGTATGGGGTAGGGATTATCACTTCTTCGCCAGGGTTTACCAGGCACAGTACCGCGTTGGCAATAGCCTGCTTGGCACCTGTTGATACCACGATCTGGCTAAAATCATAATCAAGGTTGTTCTCGTTCTTTAATTTGGCAACTACTGCCTTACGCAGTTCAGGATAACCGGCTACTGGTGTGTAGTAGGTATAGTTTTGGTCCATGGCCTTCTTGGCAGCCTCCTTAATATGTTCAGGAGTATGAAAATCAGGTTCGCCAAAGCTCAGGCTGATCACGTCAACACCTTTTGCGGCAAGTTCACGGCCCATTTTGGCCATTTTAATTGTTTGAGATTCGGACAGGTTATTTATCCGGGTACTTAATGCGCTCATATAAATTATGTTATCGCGGCAAATATAGAAAATAACTTTACTGCTACTTACGCTTGTTATTTATAAATTTGACCTCTTAATTAAGATAGGTTTGAAAGAACAGAAGAGGATCATATTTATTTCGCTTATTACAGGCTTTATCCTGATGATGGCGAAGTTTGGGGCATATCTTTTAACCGCGTCTAACTTTGTACTTACCGATGCCGCCGAAAGCATTGTAAATGTAATTGCCAGCGCCTTTGCTTTTTTCAGTATCTATCTGTCATCAAGGCCTCGGGATGAGAACCATCCTTATGGGCACGGCAAAGTGGAGTATTTCTCTGTTTTTATCGAAGGCTCATTGATAGGTATTGCGGGCGTTATCATCATCATTAAATCTGTTTATAGTTTATTTTACCCCACTTATATCCATGATTTGCTTACCGGTGCGATGATTATTGGGGCCACAGGGCTCATTAACGGAGCTTTAGGTTATTATATGATCCAAAAGGGCAAGTCACTGCGCTCTATAACATTGGATGCGGATGGCCGTCATTTGCTTACCGATATGGTAACCAGTGTTGGTTTGGTTGCTGGTTTAATACTGATAAAATTAACGGAGATTTTATGGCTCGATAGCGCCTTATCTATACTTGTAGCTTTATATATTATATTTAATAGTTACAAGCTGATACGTAAATCAGTGGGTGGCTTAATGGATGAGGCCGATTTTCAAGTGGTGACGGATATTATACATGTGCTGAGCGAAAAACGCCGCGATGCTTGGATTGATGTGCATAACCTGCGTGCCCAGAAATATGGCAACGAACTGCATATTGATTGCCACATGACCCTGCCCAACTACTTTGATCTTACCCACGTACATGCCGAAGTATCGCTGGTTGATAAAATGATCAACGAGGAGGTAGGGATAAAAACAGAACTGTTTATACATTCGGACCCATGCGTGCCTGAATGTTGCCACTATTGCAGTATGCCCAATTGCCCTATACGATCTGAAGCGCAAACCGAAACCATAGCGTGGACAATGGATAAGGTGGTACGCAACAAAAAACACTTTGAATAATGGAGTATTTTAATGTACGTGTATATGGTTTGCTTATAAATGAGCAAAACGAGGTGCTGATAAGTGATGAGCAGGAGTATGGCCATCGTTTTATAAAATTTCCTGGTGGCGGCCTTGAAATAGGCGAGGGGCTGATAGATGGCTTAAAACGTGAGTTTGTAGAGGAGTGCGAGGCAGAGATTGAGGTAACCGGGCATTTTTACACAACTGATTTTTTTGTACGATCGGCTTTCAACAATTCGCAGATCATCAGCGTGTATTATAAGGTGAAGAATATAACGCCATTAAATTTCGCCATAAAAACCATTGCTTATGATTTTGATGGCGAAGGCGACGTGCTGCAGGCTTTTAGATGGATAAAAATAGCCGACCTAACCACTGATGATGTTACCTTTCCTACTGATAAGCGTGTTGTAGAACTATTAAGAGCAGAACTATGAATTTGACCGAGCGTGACCTTAAAGTAATATGGCATCCGTATACCCAAATGAAAACGGCTGCCCCCCCAATAGGTATTGTAAGGGGCGAAGGCACCTGCCTGTTTGATGAGCAGGGCAAAAAATATATCGACGCCGTATCGTCATGGTGGGTAAATATCCACGGCCATGCGCATCCTTATATTGCCCGGAAAGTTTCGGAGCAGTTGCATAAACTGGAGCATGTGATATTCGCCGGCTTTACCCATGAAGGCGCAATTGAACTGGCCGAAAGGCTGCTGGCCATTTTACCGGATAATCAGCAAAAAGCATTTTATTCAGATAATGGATCAACCGCTATTGAAGTGGCCATAAAAATGTGTCTGCAATACTGGCTCAACAAAGGTGATCAGCGTACTAAAATTATAGCATTTAAAAACGCTTATCACGGCGATACCTTTGGTGCCATGGCCGTGAGTGGTCGCAGTGCATTTACCGCCGCATTTGATAGCCTGCTGTTTGAGGTAGAGTTTATTGATACCCCAAACAAAGACAATATGGAAAGCCTCAAAGCTCAGATCTCACATCTGAAATCTGAGACAGCATGTTTCGTATTTGAACCGCTGGTACAGGGATCAGGAGGGATGCTGATGTACGATGCCGGATACCTGAACCAGTTAATGGCTCACTGCCGGCAGGAAAACGTATTGATGATAGCTGATGAGGTATTTACCGGGTTCGGTCGTACAGGTAAGCCTTTTGCCTGTAACCATGTACAGATACAGCCCGATATTATGTGTTTTTCAAAAGGTTTAACAGGCGGTACCATGGCTTTAGGCTTAACCACCTGCACCCAGCAGATTTATGATGCTTTTTTATCAGATGACAGGCTGAAAACCTTGTTTCACGGGCATTCATTTACTGCCAACCCTATAGCCTGCGCGGCGGCACTGGCAAGCCTCGATCTTTTCCTGGAGCCTGCAACCGCGGCTAATATCAGCCGTATTGAAACGTCACACCGGCAATTTGCAGCTAAAATACAGCATCACCCTAAAATAAAAGCCGTACGGCAAACCGGCACCATAGTAGCTATGGAATGGGAAACAAGTGATAATACTTCCTATTTTAATTCGCTGCGCGATAAATTATACCAGTACTTTTTAGCCGAAGGTATTATATTGCGTCCGCTGGGCAATATAATATACATTTTACCTCCGTATTGCATTACTAATGCCGAACTCGATTATGTTTACAGCAAAATTGAACAGGCACTTGAAGAAATATAATTATGCTGTTGAATACACTATTACCCCGAATAATTGCTGATAACGAATTGCACTCACGCTGGTTAAACACGCTGTCGCTGATGGAAAATACCGGCGCACGCAAAATTTCAGCCAGTGAGGACCCGCTTACCGTTACCTACATTATATTAAAACATGCCGCCGAGGAGCACCGTCATGCTTTTTATCTGAAAAAACAGCTGGAAAAAACCGGTGTAGAACTACCTACCTATGCCGCCGAATACCTGCTGGCTCCGGGCTCAAGCAAATATTATTTAAACCAGCTGGATATTGATGTTTGCCGTTACCTGAAAAAGGAACTTGGCCTAAGCGGCAGCGAACTCCGTTTTGCTGCCTATTTGCTGGTTACCTATGCCATTGAAGTACGTGCTGATGAACTTTACCCCATTTACCAGGATGCGCTTGATGAAGCAGGGAGTAAAGTAAACGTAAAATCGATCATTTTAGAGGAAGAAGGCCATCTGGAAGAAATGTTGAACCAGCTGCACAAATTCTCGCCCGATTGGGAACTATACGCCAATAAAGCTGTTGAATTTGAGACCCGCCTGTTTAATCAATGGGTGGAGCAATTAGGGAATTCTTTAGGATAAATGTGCAGAGATTGTCTGAACCTGGATTAAACAGATTAATGGATTTTTAGGATTTTTACCCTTTGTCATCCTGAGCGCAGCGAAGGATC
>NZ_JBFUJG010000197.1:0-7083 GCF_056401495.1 Mucilaginibacter sp. P4_E8 | reverse complement strand
TCTTTACCAGTTGTTAAACACGAGCATTTTTCAGGAATTGAAAAAGGGACGTGTTAGGTCAGTCAACAGCAGCAACACATACAAATACAGCCAATATTTAAGCTAATATATTGTACAGTACCGTTTGAGGTGTTAAAAATGTTGCTCGTAGTAATCTTAATTAAACTTTTCATGGTTATAAATTTATATTCCCCGGGGTTATTTTCCGGGACAGGAATTGGCACCTTCTCCAATTTTGGAGGGTTGCCAGCGGGTCATTGAGCCTGATCTCTCGCCGCTTCTTTATAAACCAAAACCCGAACTAATGCGGAGAATTGATCAATGGTATTGCTACCAAATATTGTTTCAAAGATAAGAGGATATTTATTTAAATACCAAATTAAATTTTTCTTTTAGATAAAAGGATAGAGCTGAAAGCTTAAAGCCAAAAGCACAAAGCTTTTTTTTGAAGTGGATGAACTCGCTTTAAGCCCTCAGCTTTTTGCTTTCAGCTTATAAAAGTGCCTGATCCAAATCAGCTATCAGATCATCAATATGCTCCAGCCCAACAGATACCCGTAACAAGTTGCGTGGCGTTTTAGTATCCGGGCCTTCAACAGTAGCACGATGCTCTATCAGGCTCTCTACACCGCCAAGGCTGGTAGCCCTGGTAAAGAGCCGCAGTTTATTTATTACCATACGGGTATATTCTTCATCGCCTTTAACAATAAATGATAACATGCCACCAAAAGCCAACATTTGCGCCTTGGCAACTTCATGTTGCGGATGCGAGGGTAGACCGGGATACATCACCCGCTCAACACCAGCGTGTTGCTCTAAAAACTCAGCTAATAGCTGTGCATTATGTACATGGCCCTTAACACGATAAGGCAGGGTTTTGATGCTGCGTACCAACATGTAGCAATCCATTGGAGAGGGGATAGCACCGCCCATTTCCTGCACCTGGCGAATTTTTGCCCACCAATCGCTTTTTTCGGAAGTAATTAATGCGCCGCCCATCAGGTCACTATGCCCGCCAAAGTATTTGGTTGCTGAATGCATCACCAGGTCGGCACCCAAAGCAAGTGGTTGCTGGCAAATTGGTGTGGCAAAGGTATTATCACAAGCTACTTTAATGCCTTTAGCTTTGGCAATGGCTACTATTTTTTTAATATCGGTTACTTTAAGCAGGGGGTTTGATGGGGTTTCTATCCATATTAACCYGGTTTCGGGTTTAATATGCTGTTCTAATACTTCGGTATCATTAACATCAATAAAATCAAAAGTTAAAATGCCTGCAAACAGGTTTTTAAGTTGGTTGCGCAAACCATGGTACATATCATCAGGGGYAATAATATGCGTACCCGGAGGCAACGACTGAAATACTGACATACCAGCAGCATTGCCCGATGAAAAAGAGGCCGCATCAATACCGCCCTCTAATTTAGCCAGCACATTTTCGAGCGATTCACGATTAGGGTTCGATGACCTGCTATAGATATGGCCGCCAGGGAAATCACCTTCAACACCACGTTCAAATGTGGTTGATAGTATAATGGGCTGTATTACAGCTCTTGATGATTCATCTTTTTTATTTCCGGCGTGTATAGCTATAGTTTCAGTTTTCATTCTGTATTAGATATCCGGCCAAATTAAATAAGATTATTTAGTTTTTGCTGTAGCGTTTATGCAATTTTTTACGAATAGATATAAAAACCAACCTTATGAAAAAGCTGTTCCTATTTACTATTATCATTTTGTTTTCGGTAACAAGCTGCAAAAAAGAAGATATCGCCAACGAAAGCGATTATAACAAAAGCTATAACGCCTGGTTAGGCTACAAAAAAAGCGTCCATAATTCATACAGCTATACGCAAAGCTATGGATCATGGACGGGGTATGGTGCTGAAATTAAAATCGGGGTAAGCGATGGAAAAATTATTTCCCGTGATTTTATCGCAGTACAATTACGTAGAGACGGCACCAGTAACAGGGATACTACTGCACGCTGGCATGAGGAAAAATCCAGTTTAAATACCCATGGTAATCAGGCGGGTGAACTGCTTACCTTAGATGATGTTTATTTGAAAGCACGCACCATTTGGCTTAAAGTTGATAAGAAAAATAACGATATTTATTTTGAGGCTAACAACAATGGTATGATCTCTAATTGTGGCTACCGACCCAAGGGCTGCCAGGATGATTGTGTTACAGGTATCATTATTACAGCCATTACCTCACTGTAAACTCAATGTCATTACTTCCTTTGATTTAAGCAATGAATCATCTTACTAAGCATAGTTTTATGCTTTTTAGTACATTTGCCCAAAGTTTTTTTCATGGAAGCTGAAGGTAATTTACAGTTATTATTACAAAATCCGGATCTATCCGCTGATTTAAAGCACATTGCCGAAAAAGTACTGAACAACCAGCGCATTACCTTTGATGAGGGTGTGGTGCTGTACGAGCAGGGCGACCTGGGCTATCTGGGAGTTTTAGCAAATTACATCCGCGAAAAACGGCATGGTCATAAAACATATTTCAATCGTAATTTCCATATAGAGCCTACCAATCTTTGTGTTTACGATTGTAAATTTTGTTCGTATTCACGCTTACTCAAGCAAAAATCAGAAGGCTGGGAATATACCATGGACGAAATGTTCAACATGGTAACTAAATATGATGGCGAACCCGTTACCGAAGTACATATTGTAGGTGGTGTTTTACCGCAATACGATGTGCCTTTTTACCAGGAGCTTTTTAGTCGCATCCGTGCTCATCGTCCCGGTTTGCATATTAAAGCATTGACACCGGTTGAATATCATTACATATTTAAAAAGGCTAAAATTGATTACGCTACAGGCATGCGACTCATGATGGAAGCGGGCTTGCAATCAATCCCGGGTGGTGGTGCCGAAATATTTCATCCTGAAGTGAGGGATCTTATTTCAAAAGATAAATGTACCGGCGATCAATGGCTGGCCATACATGAGGAGTGGCATAAACTGGGCGGTCGTTCAAATGCTACTATGCTGTACGGCCATATTGAAAAATATTGGCACCGGGTTGACCATATGGAGCGTTTACGTCAGTTGCAGGATAAAACAGGAGGTTTTCAAACCTTTATCCCGCTAAAATTCCGTAATCAGGACAACCAGATGTCGCATGTGCCCGAATCTACGGTGGTTGAGGATCTTCGGAATTATGCCATTGCGCGTATCTACCTTGATAATTTTGATCATATTAAAGCTTATTGGGCCATGATCAGTCGTACTACAGCACAACTATCATTAAACTTTGGTGTGGATGATATTGATGGCACGCTTGATGACACTACCAAAATATATTCTATGGCCGGCGCAGAAGAGCAGCACCCCGGTATGAGCACCAAACAGTTAGTTGAGCTGATAAAACATGTAGGCAGGCAACCTATTGAGCGCGATACTTTATATAATGTGGTTACCGATTTTACTGATTTTGAATTTCCGGAAGAAAGTAAACCGCAATATTATAAATTGCCTGTAATCAATTAGCTGAAAACTTAAGAGTGGGAGTGGCAAGTAATAAATAAAGCAAATAAAACTTTAAGCCTTCGGCTTTTAGCTTTAGGCTTAAAAAAAGAATGATACAAAAAACCTTATATATAGTACGTCACGGCCAAACTGAGCTTAACAGACAAGGCATTGTGCAGGGGCGTGGAATGGATACTGATTTAAATGATGAAGGTCGTAAACAGGCCCGCCAGTTTTTTGAATTCTACAAAACTGTATCTTTTGATAAAATATACATATCGGCCCTAAAACGCACACAGCAAAGTGTTCAATCATTTATTGACCTGGGGATCCCATACCAAAAATTGCCCGGTCTTGATGAGCTGGCATGGGGTATACATGAAGGGCAACCAAGTACTACACAAAATAAAGCAGCCTTTTTACAAATTATGCGCGACTGGCTCGATGGCCGCTTAGACAGTAAATTTGAAGGAGGCGAGAGTCCTAATGAGGTAGAGATCCGTGAACGCGAAGCGCTCGATGTGATCATGAGCCATCCCGACGAAAAAACTGTATTAATATGTATGCATGGCCGTGCCATGCGCTTATTGCTTTGTATATTAACCAATAGGTCCCTTACCGAAATGGAAGCCTTTCCGCACCAAAACCTGGTTCTGTACAAAGTAGTATATGACGGCGAAAAATTCGAGATCGCCGATTTTAATAATGCCGAACATTTAAAACAATCCTGAAAGAGAGCACTTCTGTGAATAAGATAAGAATATCAGCTGTAAGCTATACCAACACCAAACCCTTTATATACGGCATCCAGCATAGTGGAATATTAGATAAAATTGAATTGAGCCTTGATATGCCGTCAGACTGTGCTCAAAAACTAATTGACAATGTGGTTGATATCGGGTTGATCCCCGTAGCTGCTACCTTAAACCTGCCGCAATGGGAAATTGTATCTGAATATTGTATTGGTGCCGTTGGTGCGGTAAATTCAGTTTTTGTATTCAGTAATTGCGATATCAAAGATGTAAAATACCTGCAACTCGACCCGCAATCGCGTTCATCAAATAACCTGGCCCGCGTTTTACTGAAAAACTACTGGGAGGTAAAGCCCGAGCTGATGAAGGATGCAGCAGATTATGCTCAATCAACCGATGCCAACACCGCTTTTGTACAAATTGGTGACCGTACCTTCGGTAAAAAAAATAAATACGAGTTTGCGTATGATCTGGCCGAAGAATGGCAAAAATTTACCGGTCTTCCATTTATGTTCGCCGGCTGGATAGCCAACAAGCCTATTCCGCAGGATTTTATGGATGAGTTTAACGCTGCATTGAAATATGGCTTAAACCATCGTGCCCAACTTTTTGAAGAACTACCGATGCGCGATGATTTTGATATTAAGGATTACCTGATGCACAAGATTGATTTTGAGTTGACTGATGATAAGAAAAAAGCGCTTTATATGTTTTTGGATTATATAAGAGCGCTGTAAATTTTGTCTGAACCGGGATTAAGCGGATTAGGGGATTATCATGATTTAATAGAGACGCATTACATGCGTCTTTTTTTTGATGTTTATTTTGTCTGAACCGGGATTAAACAGATTAAAGGATTACTCAGATTTTTAAAAATGCATATAAAATCCCAAAATCTTATAAATCTGCTTAATCCTGGTTCAGACAATTACATTTAGGTTCAGACATATTTTAATATTTTAAAACCATATTGTATAAAATACATTTTTTTATATTAAAACATTTAAATCCGTTAAAAATGAACCCATCTCCATCATTAAAAGGACAAGCGGCCCTTGTTACCGGCGCCGATAGCGGTATTGGCAAAGGTGTAGCCATGGCACTGGCTGGTGCCGGAGCCAGGCTTGTTATCAATTATGCCCATAACCACGATGCTGCCGAAGCTACTGTGAACGAAATAAAATCTTCGGGTGGCGAAGCATTTGCAGTTCAGGCAGATGTAAGTCAGGAAGAGCAGGTAAAAGCCATGTTTGCGCAAATGTTTGAGCGTTATGGTACCATTGATATTTTGGTAAATAACGCTGGTTTGCAAAAGGATTCCAGCTTTGTTGATATGACACTGGAGGATTGGAATACGGTGATCAGCATTAACCTTACCGGTCAGTTTTTGTGCTCGCGCGAAGCGGCAAAGGAGTTTATACGCAGAGGAGTGGTTGAGGACCGGAGCCGCGCAGCAGGTAAGATCATCTGTATGAGCAGTGTGCATGAGGTGATTCCCTGGGCGGGCCATGTAAATTACGCGGCCAGTAAAGGTGGCATCAATATGTTTATGAAAAGTATTGCGCAGGAACTGGCGCCACATAAAATAAGGGTAGTATCTATTGGGCCCGGTGCCATACAAACCCCAATCAATAAAGCGGCTTGGGATACTCTCGAAGCTTTAGATAAACTGCTGACGCTGATACCCTATAACCGGATAGGTAAGCCAGATGATATTGGTAAACTGGCTACCTGGCTGGCATCTGATGAGGCCGATTATATTACCGGAACCACAATTTTTATGGATGGCGGCATGACGTTGTATCCCGGCTTCGCAGATAATGGTTAAATCAAGGGAGAAATTTTATGAAAAATCGGTTTAGCAGACTGCAAACCGATTTTTTTGTATCGTTTTAAATTTAGATATTGTAAATTATACACTAAGTAGATTGCAAAAATTTAAAATTTTTATCAAAAAACATATATAATTATAAAATATTCATAAAAGTTAAATTTTATTTGTCACATTGACAATCTTACCATACTTTTGTTATGGATTTAAAATTTAAACGAACATGAAAAAGATATTATTAACAACCGCAATTGCCGCTTTATTAAGTGTTAATGTTTTTGCTGCCGATGGCGGTAAAAGAGTAGACGGAGGAACTAATGTTTCTTACGTTGCCTTACATGGTTTTACAGTTGACTTTGCTGATGCAAAAGATGTTAACTGGACAGTAACTAAAAATTGCCAAAAAGCTACCTTTACTGTTGATGGCGTTAAAAAAACAGCTTTCTACAATCTTAACGGTGAGTTTTTAGGTGTAACTCAAAGAGTTGATGCCAAAGCTATCCCTGCTAAAACTTTAAAACAAATTGCTAAAGACTATAAAGGTTATGAAGTTGGTGAAGTAATTGTTTATCAGGCTAATACTGAATTAAATGATAACATTGACCCTACATCATACTTTGTTGATCTTAAAAATGATGCTCATGAAGTATTGGTAAGGATCACACAACAAGCTAACCTTGAATTTTTTCAACAAGTAAAATAATTCCAAAGCTTTTCATAATTAAAAGCCATCTGTTACAAGCAGATGGCTTTTTTTTGTTTATTAGAAGTGTCAAATTTGTGTTTATTATCACTATTTGGCAAACAACTTGACTGTTTATGCCTTTATTATTATAGTTAAATGTATAATATAAAGTAACAAAAATGTCCAAGACCATAATTGTATCAAACCGATTGCCAGTAAAAATTTCAAAAACAGATGATGAATACGTTTTATCGCCAAGTGAAGGGGGTTTAGCTACAGGCTTAGGTTCAATATATAAACAAGGTGATAATGTGTGGATAGGGT
>NZ_JBFUJG010000196.1:0-7095 GCF_056401495.1 Mucilaginibacter sp. P4_E8 | reverse complement strand
ACATAGACCTGCTCCCCAATCAAAATATTGCCGAACTGATACAGCAGGAAAAAGAAGCAAATGGCAAAAAAATGCTACTTGCTTATTTAGCCGGTTTATACACCCGTAAATTTGCCGAAGCCCTGAGCGATAAACTGCCGGTTGAGAAAAACCTGGCATCGCTTACCAAAACCGATATTGAAAATATCAGCAACCTGATCCATGAATTTAAGGTAAAGCCGGCCGGCGATAAAGGCTATGATAAAGCCGAAGTAATGCGCGGTGGTTTATCAACTGATGAACTATCGTCCAAAACCCTGGAAAGCAAAAAGGTACCCGGCTTGTTTTTTGGTGGTGAGTGCGTGGATGTTACCGGTTGGCTGGGCGGTTATAATTTTCAATGGGCCTGGGCAAGTGGATTTGTTATTGCGCAGAATCTTTGATCAGAATTTTCAGAATTTAAGAATTAGCAGAATAATTTGTATAGCCAAATCAAATCCCCTCCCTTTATCTTCTCTTGTCATTTCGAGCGATAGCGAGAAATCTTGTACAGTTGGCTTATCCTACGTACAAGATCTCTCCTCGTACCTCGTTCGAGATGACAGAAGCGAGTTTCCTTGCGCTCGGGTAACATGACATGAACGTCATTTAACGTGATAAAGTAAGTATGGTAAGCCCAAACCACGACCCCATATAAATTACAAAGATAACGAAGTCAGTGAAGGTTACCTTCTTGTTTTCAAACAGGTCAGGGCCACCACCTTTTGCTGGTGCAACAAATTCCCGATGTTGAATCTTTCGGCTTATATATCTTAGCAATTGAAATAATAACAGTAATACAATGGTATTAGCTAATCCCGTCGAAGGATTTCCTTTTTTCATTTGTAATTCAGGATTATCTTTAAAAATCAAATAAAGAACTACATGGATTAAACCAAAACCACACCAAATTAAATATGACCTGAAATTTCTTAATGATGTATATAGGAAAAAATACAATAATAATTGTGTCAAAACTATATACATAATAATCGTTAGCTGTTTTGCTTCAGAATTGGCTAAAATATACGTTAGTGAAACACCAATTGTAACTATAGCATAGAAAATCATACTAACAATTTCCCAGTGCTTAAGGTCTTCGTAATAAATAAATGGTTTCTGATTTTTGATTTTTCTCATTTAGCGATAGGTCCGGTTGGCAAAATTATTAATTCAGATTGATACTCCTGTCATCTCGAACAAGGAGCAATCTTGTACAGTTGATCTGTTTCGCGTACAAGATCTCTCCTTGTTCGAGATGACGCGTACTGTTATTTTATCAATCCAAACTGTTTAAAATGATGTGCAAAATGTTTTCCGTGCCATATAAGCCATTCTTTGTGGCTCATAGGACCAAATCCACCATGAATAGCTGTGGTACCGGGTTCTTTAAAATACTGGTCAAAAGCATCCAATTCCAGCATTAGCGCGTTGATAGCGGCTTCTATATTAGGGTAGGTAAAACTCTCGGGAAGGTTTCCTAAAAACACATTCTTTGAGATCTCAGCATCGGTATAAATCATTACCTGTTTGCTTCGATAAGCCTCATCGGCAGGCCGGTCACAGGTAGGTATTTTTTTACCATTGGTCCATTCAACCTGATCAACCAAATGTTCAACCATTTGCTGTGGTTTCATTTTTCCCCAAAGCGGTACAGTTTGGGGATCAAGCGACAGCAGTAATTTGCGTAGCTCTTCCCGGTTAGTAATATCAACTGATTGCTTCATTTTAAGGGGGTATTACCGTTCTACGATCTCATAATTTTTGTATTCCCCTATACGCCAGCCGCTAATATCTTCTACTTTTTGGAGGAATTTACGGCGAAAGGTCATGCTTTTGCGGAGCTGTTTGGTACTAAAATCAATGTTCCAGTTGGTGGCGGCAATGCGTTTTTGCATGGGTGCCGGATGGGTGCTTGTAAAGCGTATCAGCCTATCGGCATTGCTGTAATCAAACTCGTAGGTTTCAGGTATATTTTGAGCAACCCATTCATCATCATGATAAAATTTATTAAAGTTGCGCACCTTATTGCTCAACCCCTGAGGCGGCTTGGCCCAGCCGTAATGGTATATGTAGGCGTCAATAAGTTTTACCTTTATCTTGTGGTTATCTAACCTGAAACCCTGCGCATCGCGATAGGCTTTTATGCCTTTAATGTTTTTAAGCAAACGGATCTCGCGCCTGTACCACCGCCTCGAATCGCCGTAATAATCATACGAACCATAAAAATGCAGGTATTTAAACAGCAGGCCTTCAATATTTGGTTTGCCCAATGCATATTCCATTTCTTTTTTAATAAGGGGGTGATACTTTTCATGCACCGCTTCATCGCCCTGGATATAAAATGCCCAGTCACTATCAGGTGCAATTGCCGCGAAGGCTTTATCCGTTTCCACCGCGAAAACACTACCACCATCCCGTAATGAATCATCCCAAACAGAATCAATGATCTTTATTTTAGGCGAATCGATAGCTTCAATAAGCCCAMGTGTACCATCGTCTGAATTACCGGCCACCACTATAAATTCGTCACAAAGTGGTAAAATGGAGGTTATAGCTTCAACAATAGGATAGTCGTTTTTAACCGCGTTTCTGATAAATGTAAATCCGGATACTTTCATTAAGTCAAAGGTATTTAAACATGGGGTAAATTTTGATACGGGTTACCTGATATTTTAGATCTTTCTCTGTTCTTCATGGAGATGATACTTAGTTTTCCTAAAAACGAAAAAAATGTTGATTTTTGATATTTACAAAACAACACAACATTGGTGATCACAAATCCAAAATACGAAGAAGCACTCCTTAACTACAACAAAAAAATAGCTGATGCTAGTGTGGAAGATATGGTGCTTAATATGGGGCCCCAGCATCCTTCAACACATGGGGTTTTGCGTTTGGAGCTGATAACCGATGGTGAAATTGTAAAGGAAGTTATTCCGCATATTGGTTACCTGCACCGTTGTTTTGAAAAACACGCCGAATCATTAACCTACCAGCAAACTATCCCTTTTACCGATAGGATGGACTACCTGGCATCCATGAACAACAGCCACGCTTTTGTAATGGGCGTTGAGCGCATGATGGGTATTGACAAAGATATCCCCAAACGCATCGAATACATCCGCGTACTGGTTTGTGAGCTTAACCGTATTGCCTCACACCTGATAGCTATTGGTACATATGGCATTGATATTGGCGCCTTTACGCCATTTTTATGGTGTTTTAGAGATCGGGAACATATTATGGGCATGTTGGAGTGGGCCTCGGGCTCGCGCATGTTGTATAATTATATATGGGTTGGTGGTTTGTTTTATGACCTGCCGGTTGGTTTTGAGGAACGCTGCCGCGATTTTGTGGAGTACTTTAAACCCAAAATGGTTGAACTTAACCAACTGCTTACCGATAACCAGGTATTTATATCGCGCACAGCCAATGTAGGTATATTGCCACTTGATGTAGCTATTAATTACGGCTGCTCGGGCCCAATGCTGCGCGCATCTGGTCTTAAATGGGATTTGCGGCGTATTGATAATTACTCAGCCTATCCTGAGCTTGATTTTGAGATCCCTGTTGGCCAGGGCCTCATGGGCGCTGTGGGCGACTGCTGGGACCGCTATAAGGTACGTGTTGATGAAATAGAACAATCATTAAGAATAGTTGAACAATGCCTTGACCGCCTGCAAAACGAGCTGAAACGCACCCCTGATTTTGACCCGCGTGCCAAAATGCCGCGTAAAACCATACCTAAGGCACAGGATTATTATGTAAGATGCGAAGGTGCCAAAGGCGAGCTGGGTTTTTATTTTGTGGCCGATGGTAAATCAGAGATCCCGGTACGTGTAAAAGCCCGCGGACCAAGCTTTAATAATTTGTCTGTATTACCTGAGATTTCAAAAGGCGTACTGATAGCTGACCTGATAGCTATTGTAGGGTCTATTGATTTTGTTTTGGGTGAGGTGGATAGGTAGAGGGCCCTTCTAAATCTCCCCTAAAGGGGAGACTTGTTCAAGAAATTTTTTTAGGCCCGCCCCTTTAGGGGAGGGTTTGGGTGGGGCATAAAAAAAGGAGGCACCATTACGGCACCTCCTTTTAATTATTAATTTTTATTGGTTGGGCAAATTATTGATTATAAACTTTAACCATGAAAATATAGTTTTTAAGTTTCTTTAATTGTTGCGGACGGCTTAAGCCTGCCAGCGTATTCCTGTTATTTAAGGTTAATGACTTGCTTAACGAATCGGATGGAATATTTTGTATAGCCTTTAATAAATAGGCCGACTTTACTGCAAATGCTGCACCTGCAACGCGGGTTTGCTTACCATTAATTATCCCAATAATATTCCCCTTGTCATCAAGCAAAGGGCCACCGCTGTTGCCCGGATTAACTGGTATTGATACCTGGTATTCTGTAGTATCTCCCTGGTAACCGGTGGCTGATGTTAATGAACCAGGCCCAAAAACCACTTCCCCTCCCGGATAGCCGAAGGTGAAAACATTTTCGCCAAGATCTGTAGATGACTTTTTGAAGTTATAAGGTACCGTTCCTAAGTTTTTAAAACCTGGGTCATTAATTTCCAGTATAGCTATATCATTCTGCGGTTCGGTATATATTACCTTACTATGAAATGATTCTCCCGCCGCATTTTGTACATATATTGAGTCGGCACCGTTCACAACATGATAATTGGTAACAATATAACCGTTTGATGAAAGGGCAAAACCTGTTCCCCTGAAATTACCCGGATTAACTGGCTTTGGCTTGGTAGTTTTAGCGCCATTTATCAGCCTTGTATTAACAGTTTGTTTAAGCTGATCATTTGAAATTTTAAGCCTGCTCACTTCATCCCGTAACTCAACAAAGCGCGAATCATGATTATTAAGCTTACCTGTAAAAAACAGGGTGCTTAAAATAGCGAATATGGCAATAGAAGCTGCAACCGATATTTTTGAATGGTGATGGCGCCACATACGCACAACCCATACCGGATGGATAGTTACCTCTTCCTTTAAAGCATGAACATCAATTTCGTCATGTATGGCATCCAAACGTTTCTGCAATTCCAATCGCTCGCCATATTGCTTCAGCAAACCCATGAACTGTTTGTGCTCGGTTACCCGGCTTTCAACAGTCGCGTCATTTTTGCGGAGCAATTCAAATTGGGTACGCTCCTCTGCGGTCATGCTGCCATCAAGGTACCGTTCAATTAATTCTGTAAGTTGGTTATCACTCATCTCGTTTCACTCCTTATTTCTGCTGAAAAAACAACTTCTTCAGCCTTTGCAGGCATTTATATTTTTGTGTTTTGGCATTATCAGCATTGGTATAACCAAAACGTTCACAGATGTCCTGCATTGATCTGTTATGTATATAAAAATCTTCCATAATGGTTTTACAGGGTTCGCCTAATAGCTGGAGTGCATTTTCCATTTTATTAAACTGTGTATCCCGCTCATTATGATTATCAACCTCATCTTCAACAGGCAGGTACTCCTCAAAATCCCTGATATCGCCCCCGTACCTGTTCATTTGGCTAAGCCTTTTGAGCCAAAGCCTCCGGCAAACCGAATAAATGTAAGTTTTGAGTTTACTGCTTAATTCAAATTCGCCCGATTTGATCTTATTATAAAGAACTATGATGGCTTCCTGGTATATATCCTTGGCATCATCCTCATTCCCGTTGTTATTGATAATTAACTGTAATATCATCGGGAAATAGGTGGTGTATAACCTTTTTAATACTATTTCCGAGTTATTAAGTATACCAAGAACTATCTCGCTATCTGTTGGTGCCGAAGCTTTTAACTCTTTATTCACTCTTAATACTGTTTATGCGAAATTGTAACCCATTATTTAAAAAAATATTTTATCGAAAACAAATTATTAGCACCAGCCTGCCGGTTTATTGCCGTAACAATTATACATCATAATTATCAATTCGTTTTTTAATACTGCAAATTGAACAAGGTAAGCCCATGTTTTAAGCAGGGTGCAAATCTGCAACAAAAAAAAGGGGCCGCAAAAATATCCCTGTTAGTTATAAAAACTACAAACCCCATAGAAATTACTTTTTTTTTAAATTTCTTGGGTTACCTTTTTGGATTAGGTGTATTAAGATGTGAAAACGATCACAAAACATTTAAAATTAAAAAAATTCACAACATGAAAAATTCATTCAAAACTGGTTTATTAGCATTAGCTATCGCTGTTTCTTTCGCAGCTTGTAAAGGTTCTGGTTCATCTTCAGCTGCTGATTCAACTAAAGCTGATTCAGCTAAAGTTGATTCTGCTAAAACTGATTCAGCTGCTACAGTTGATTCTGCTGCTAAAACTGGCGCTGCTGCTGTTGATTCAGTTAAAAAAGATACAACTAAGAAATAATTACCCATTATCATAAAAAGGCGGTAGGAATATAAATTTCAATCACTTTTTATTGATTTTTTAGTTATTCATTAATTTATAAAAGGTAATCTGTAACTTTTTTTAAAAGTTATGGGTTACCTTTTATTGTTTATGGTATTAATATGAAAACTATTAAATCACTTATTAAAAATTAAACATGAAAAATTCATTCAAACTTGGCTTATTAGCCTTAGCTATCGCTACTTCATTTGCAGCTTGTAAAGGTTCTTCTTCATCTTCAGCTGCTGATTCAGCTAAGATGGACTCTGCTAAAATGGATTCAGCTAAAATGGATACTGCTTCTAAAATGGGCGCAGCGGTAGATTCAGCTAAAGTTGACTCTGCAGCAAAAGACACTACTAAAAAATAATCTTACTTTTTAGTAAAAAAAACGTCCTGGTTTTCCGGGACGTTTTTTTTTGCCATTATTTTACCAGCCAAACAATTTGAGGTTTGTATTGCTTAATGTGATAAGCAATACGATATGAAATATTCTGAATGGAAGACGCTAAGCAATACCGAGCGTAAAGAAATAGGCTGGCGTCGTCATCCCCGCATCAAAACAGTTACTCTTTTTACCATTGCGTTAGCGGTTACCTTTATCATTGTGGTTTTGGGTATAAATAAGAATAACGTTGTACATCTTAATCGTAAACCTACAGCACAGGAGGCTT
>NZ_JBFUJG010000195.1:0-7253 GCF_056401495.1 Mucilaginibacter sp. P4_E8 | reverse complement strand
GCTTTCAGCTTTCAGGTCAATTTGTGAAACAGGTTGTTGATCTTCCGTTAAAGGAACAACTGGTTCAATTTTAACCGGGTTATATGGAACCTGAACAGGTGGTTCGGCTGTTTGAGTTAGTTCAAGCGTGTTTTCAGTGGGTTTTTGTTGTACAACCGGTTCAAAATAACGTTGCTCATGAATTTGCTCCGACTTTTTTTCGGGTGCGGGCTTATTATTTTCTATAACAGGTTCTGGCTTTTCGGTAGGTGGTACATGTGGGGCTGGGGTGCTACGCTCATGTAATCTGCGCAGTATTTCGGCATGGTCTTTTAAAAAATGAGCATTGGCTACAAACAGCTCCAGTTCAAGCTCATTTAAATCGCTGCTTTCAGCTTCAAGGTAATCATATTGGTCATTAAGCTCTTTTAAAATACCACCTATCTTTTTAAATACATCCATTTGCTTCATGGCTTCCAATGTTGTGAAAAATGCTTATCAAAAGTAGGATTAAATTCTGATATTTGGCGCTTTGTTATGGGTTGTAAATTACAAGCATGGCATTAGTATTACAGCTTTGATTTAGTATTTAAAGATATTTTTCTTAGCGTTCAGAATTTAGTGTTTAGGATTTACAGCTTATACAAATAATGGTATATCACGAGGATGTTTTTAGAAGGAAAAGTGAATTTGGYGGCAGCATTGAACTGATCTGCGGATCAATGTTTTCGGGTAAAACGGAAGAATTGATAAGAAGGCTTAACCGTGCCCGCATTGCAAAGTTAAAGGTGGAGATATTTAGCCCCAAGGCCGATACACGTTTTATTGAAGACGCCCTTGTGTCACATAATGCCAACTCCATCCCCTCAACACCTGTCGACAGTGCCTCGGCTATATTATTGTTAAGTAATGATGCTCATGTAATTGGCATTGATGAAGCCCAATTTTTTGATGATGAGCTGCCCGAGGTTTGCAATGTATTGGCTAATAAAGGTATACGGGTAATTGTAGCTGGTTTGGATATGGATTTTAAAGGCCGTCCTTTTGGGCCGATGCCAGCCATAATGGCCATTGCCGAATCGGTTACCAAGTTACATGCCGTATGCGTTAAATGTGGCAACCCTGCACTTTACTCTTACCGCCTGGTACCTGATAATGCTAAAATATTATTAGGCGAAAAGGAGAGTTATGAGCCACGCTGTCGCATATGCTACAATATTTAGACTGTTTGCGATAAATTATTATATAAATATCTGTTTTTTCAAAACAAAAGGGGCCATACCGCGTGTTTATGCTTTTGAATAGGGTATAGTTTTTAGTTAATTTAATTTTTTAATTAAAGATTAAAATTTAAACTATATTCGTTCTTAAGCTGAAAATTTTATGGCTAAAAAAATTTTGGTAATAGAGGATGATAAAGACATCAGGGAAACCATTGTTTATGTTTTGGAAGAGCAAAAGTATGAAGTGATAGCTTCGGAAGATGCCAAGATCCTTAAAAAAATAAAAGATATAGACCCTGATCTGATACTGCTCGATAACTGGCTTACCGATTGGGCAAGTGATGCCAGCGGGCAGCAGTTAAGCAAAGGTTTAAAAAATAATCCTGCAACGAGTCATATTCCGGTGATCCTCATTTCGGCAGTAAGTAATTTAAAAGAAATTGCCGCAGCCGGTGATGCTAACGGCTATCTACAAAAACCATTTGACCTTACCGCGTTGATTGATATAGTTAAACTGCATGTTAAATAGTTTTATCCATTTATAAGTAAAAACGGCCTTCCAAATATATTTGGAAGGCCGTTTTTACTTTATAGCTTTAATCCAAAGCCGATGTTAAAAGTACGACCGTCGGCAGGCAAAATACCTGGTCCGGGGTACATGTTTATTCGGCGTGTAAAATATTTGGCGTTAAACAGGTTATTGATGTTGGCGTTGATATGATAATTCCGGAGGAAAGTATAATTAAACGCCCAGTCAAAAACATGGTAAGCAGGTACAATTCCTGTAGCACCAATAGGGTTAGCTACCGTATTGTTGGCATCACTAAAGCTTTTGCTGGTGTAACTCAACTGCAGTGTGCTGCTCACATGTCTGTTTAAAAAAGTTAAACCGGTACGGTTTATCCAGTCGGGAGTGTTTTCAGTCTGGTTATTTTTTAAGCTGATGTTTTTGCCTGATTGGTTAATGGAGCCGCTGGTATAACGACCATGTGTGTACGCAAGCGAATTAAACAGGCGTATATCACTACCCGAATGTTCATTAAACGACCGCAGCAACGATACCTCAGTATATGCCTCAACTCCTTTAGCCACCGCGTTACCAATATTGGTGGCAAATAAATGAGCTACATTATTGGCATCGGTTTGGGTTAAAGTACCTGCACGGTTACCGTAGTACACATAGAAACCATTAATATCGTAATTAAAAATAGTGCTGATGCGCCCGCGATAGCCCAGGTCAATATCATAACCACGGCTATCTTTTATATTTGGATCAATAATGGTAAGTTGATCAGCAGGGGTAACGGCAGCATATAAGTAGGGGCGGTAGGCCTGCGAAATATTACCGTAGAGCTGGCTGCCATTATTAAACTGGTATTGTAAGCCGGTACCAAATAAAGGGTAATTGCGGTTACCCTTATATCCAATAGAATAGCTTGCATTATTGATAACTCCCGAAGTGGTGGTTTTGATCACCTCGTACCTTACGCCCGGGGTCACCGTAAATGCCGGAGTGATCTGGAATATGTTTTCGGCAAAGACGGCATAGTTAAGGCTGTGCAATTTTAAATCGATGCCATAAGGTTTAACCAGGCTCAGGTCAAAATCGCTGCCGATGGTTCCATTACCTTTTTGCTTGCGTTTGGTTGTTTCCTCAAAATATCTTAGCCCTGCGGTAAAAGTGCTGTTAAGGTTACCTAATTTGTAAGTATGCAATAAACGAGCCTCGGTAGTAAAGCCGGCATAATAATCGCGATCAACCTGGCGCGGATTGTATGTTTTCAGACTGGTGTTAACCGTATCGGCTATGTTGGGTGTATTAATGAACTGTACGCTATTGCGTTGACCAAATAAAACATGTGAGGTAACTTCCAGTTTGGTATTGCTATTAAATGCATAATTAAACAGCAGGGCCGGAATATTTATTTCGGGATTAAAGAAATTACGGAAACGGGTTGATTGCCTGTTGTTGGCACTAAATTGAGCATCGGTTAAGCCGCCCGCGATTTGCTGCCTATAGTCGGACCTTGAAAATTGCAGGGCAATGCTGCCTCTGCTATTAAACTGGTAGCGGATATTGGCATAATAAGCACGGTAGTTAAAGGCAGCATCCGGCCGCCAGCCATCGCCACTGCGGGCAGAGTAAAAGGCATAATAGCTTATCTTGCCCACTTTACCACCAATGGCGTTGTAGGAGTTGAAAAACCGGTTTGAGCCCCCGGTTTGCTCCGTTTCAAAACCAAATACTTTGGTGCTGTCGCCCTCTTTAATTTTAAAGTTCATCATGCCTCCAAACTGGCTTCCAAATTGTAAAGCTGCCGAACCGCGTACATACTGAATTTCGCTGATGGCCTGGAACGGTACATTGTAATGGTTTTCGGGATAGCCAAATACATCCGAGTTGGTGTTATATCCATTCTGACGTATATTGACCTCGATAGACCGGTGCGGATCAGTTCCGCGGGTGCCAATATTCATTTGCAAGCCTGCACCATCCATCTCCCAAACATTAACTCCGGGTATTTTGGCCATGGCCATACGGGCAGTATTATTGGCCAGGTTTATTTTGCCCGCATCAGGGTATACCAGATTTGTTTTTTTACCTGCAAAAATGTAGGCACCTGTTACGTTAGGTAAATGTTTAAGGCGGTTTTCTTTAATAATTACACTGTCGAGCTGTAGGGTATCTTTAATGCTTTTTTGTTGTGCAAACAAGTAGCCTGAGCTTGAAACAAGCAGCGCAACCAAAAATATTTTGTAATAATTGTTCATAGTTTAAAGGATAGGGGAAGTTGAGTCAATGCCATTTTTAGAGCATAAAAACTAATAGGTTATGCCGTTGAATGGGGTTTGATGTTTAATAATTAACGTGGGATCAAGCAATGGCTTCAGGTGGCCTGCCAACTATAGCAACAAGCGGTTGTTTGATGCTGATATAAATAAAAGTGCTGAATTTTAACGTAGCCTGTGATGCAGCGAAAAAAGTATGTACCGCTATCGGGTGATTGTACTTAGTATCGACCCCGATTTTTTTACCAGATGATTCATGTGCTTTTTTACTGGTAGGGATATCATTGATCTGCCTGGCGCATATAATGTTCTCATTTAAGAGTTTGGTTGTTTCGTAGTTTGGTATACATTGTACAAACAGCGTATCACGTGTCATTTTAAGTTTAACGTAGTTGTAAGCAACGCCCTTTAATTGTATTTGCCCTGATACACGCACATAGGTTTTCCAATCATGAATTTGAGGCAGGTGTTGTTTTATTTTTATTTCGATAAGATTGTTAACATCGTATTTACCATTGCTTATTTGTTCGGTAATAAACTTATTTGAGCGATATACCAGATATTGGTTCAGCAGCAAATATCCTCCCAAATTAAACAGGTGTACAACAAGCAGTATAACAGCGAAGTAGCGTTTCAATCAATAATGAGTCTAAATAAAAACAATGCTAATCATAATTTTAATTAGTTACAATTTATTTATAAATAATTGCAGGTGTTTGCAATGTTTCCTGATTTAAACGTTTACTATATATAGCATAACCCAACAATGCTATTATAAAAAAAAGTTAGTGGTGTTATTCTTACACTATCTGTTAGGCTAAAATGCTTAAAGTAAGGGCATTTGGCTAAGTATGTGCCATTTTTTTACCAGCTGCTTTCGTGATTATTTATCATCTAAAAAACTTAATTGCCTTATTTATAGTTAATTGTTGAATATTAACTGTATCTTTACTTAATTAAATAAAAATATAATGCAAGGAACAGTAAAATTTTTCAATGAAAGCAAGGGTTTTGGATTTATTACACCAAGTAATGGTGGTGCCGAAGTTTTTGTACATGCCTCAGGCCTTATTGACACTATCCGTGAAAACGACAGTGTTACCTACGATGTAGAACAAGGTAAAAAAGGCTTAAATGCGGTAAATGTAAAAGTAGGTTAAACTATTATATATAAGAATCGTACAAGCATCTGTCTCATAAGGCAGATGCTTTTTTTTGTGCCTATATTTTTTGCTTTTCTTAGAAAGTGTAAAAAAACAGGAGTCATGCCGAACTTGTTTCGGCATCTCATGGGATAAGTAACCATCATGATGTATACATTGCTTTTGGGATGCCGAAACAAGTTCGGCATGACATTTTTTATGCAAGTTACTCAACAAAAAAAAGCGCTGATGGTTAACCATCAGCGCTTTTATCATATAGGATGTATGCTATACATCCTGGTAATTACTTAGTTCAAATACGATTGTAAAAGATTTGATTTTGAGTTGTGACGTAAACGCATCAAAGCTTTATCCTTTAACTGACGTACACGCTCACGGGTAAGGTTAAATTTCTCGCCAATTTCTTCTAATGAATGAGCGGCATAGCCACCTAAACCAAAGAATAAAATAATAACCTCACGGTCACGCTCGGCAAGAATACCTAATGAACGTTTAATTTCCTGCGATAATGAATCGATCATCAGATCGGTATCAGTTGCCGCGTCAGTACTTTGCAGTACATCAAGCAATGTGTTTTCTTCTCCTTGTATAAAAGGAGCATCCATTGATATCTGGCGACCGGCATTGCTCAGCGAATCAGATATTTTATCAACCGATACTTCAAGATCCTCAGCCAATTCTTCAGGCGTTGGTTGTCTTTCGTACTGTTGCTCCAATTTTGAAGCCGCTTTGTGTATTTTACTTAAAGAACCAATTTGGTTTAATGGTAAACGTACAATACGTGATTGCTCGGCCACGGCTGATAATATAGACTGGCGGATCCACCATACAGCATATGAAATGAATTTAAAGCCCTTGGTTTCATCAAAACGTTTGGCCGCTTTAATTAAACCTAAGTTTCCTTCGTTTATAAGATCGCCTAAAGTAAGGCCCTGGTTTTGGTACTGTTTTGCTACGGATACCACAAAGCGAAGGTTTGTTTTAGTTAACCTCTCTAATGCAGCCTGATCGCCTTCACGAATCTTTTGCGCCAGGATCACTTCTTCCTGCGCGGTAATTAAATCTACTTTACCTATTTCATGCAGATACTTTTCAAGCGACTGAGATTCACGATTGGTAATGGATTGGGATATTTTGAGTTGTCTCATTTTTTTGAATAGATTTTTTTCAGCTAATAAACAGTCCGATAAGAATTTGTCCGATTAGTTTAACCGGACGGTATAAAAAATAAATTAAATTAAACTTTGCTTCTTCAAATTTTCTACTCCCGGGATAGTTATTAAACGAGGGTTGGCTATTGATATAATTGCAGTAAGAAGCCTGGTGTTAGTAACCAATAAATGTTTAACCAATATATGATCTCTTAAATGGATTTACAAAGGTACTTAAAGAATTGCTATTTTTGTGTCACAAATACACCTATTTAACATTAAAAATGAGGCAGATAATATGCCTGCTTTTTTTATTGTTTTGCATCAGCAACCTCCGCGCTTGTCTCCTCCTTTTTTGCCCTGTTTTTGTTCCATTTTATTTTTATTTTACCATCATCGCCATCTGTAGCTAATATATGCAATACAATGCCGCGCATTCGCTTTTTATTTCGTTCAGTTTGATCAACAATAGCGCTATCTTTTTTGGGGTTACGGAGCGGTATATCCAGTGCAATATTTGTTCCTCTTGATAGTGAGTAAACTCCTGCCACATCCATATTAAGCACGCTCGAATTGATTTGCATGGGGCTAATGACTATTTTATCGCCATTAATGTCAAACCGCCCCTTCAGGTTTGAAAAAGTAATATTATCCAGATCGCGGAAAGGGAATGCAAATTTACCTACACTTTGAATAGGGYCAAAATTAACCAGCGCTCCTTTTTTAAGATCGATAGTAGTTGTACCATTTATTGATCTTGGTACAATGTTGCCTGCATTATTTATACTACCAGTAATATGAGCCTGCGCCGACAGGAAACCCTTCAGGTTTTTATAACCAAAATCCTTCAACCCGAAGTTATTAAACGAATAAAAGAAGTTACTGGTATTTACATTGTCAATTTGGGTGTTAAGCAAAAAATTATTCACCGCCCCGTTCTGCTTCTT
>NZ_JBFUJG010000194.1:0-7369 GCF_056401495.1 Mucilaginibacter sp. P4_E8 | reverse complement strand
ATAGCAATACTAAGTAACAATTATGATAATTTAGTACCTCTTAACTTTCAATATATATTGTTACTATAATTTTACTGTTTAGAAGATAGAACGTATGATCAAAAAAAGCCTGGCAATAAGCACTTTTATAACTTTTATAGTGGTACTATTTATATCACTTACAGCCTGTCATACCGTGAATAGCAGTAAGCAACCTGGTGAAAATGAACAGGCCAACATGCACAGCGCTTATGACGATAGTACGCTTAACAGAACTATCCTGCCTGTTTTAATGCCCTACAACCGTATAATTGACCCTGCAGGGAGGGTTATATCTTTTGGCGATGCTGGCGATGAGAACCATAGCATGGATGTAAGATTGATACCTGGCAGCAAACTCATAGCTGTTGAGGATAGGTATGGTATTACTTTAATTGATACGGTACAAAGTAAAGTGATCACCCGCTGGACTTATAAACAGGATTCCCGGTACAGGGGCCTGACAAGTACCTATTCTGGTTTAAAAGTTTTAAAGGCCGGTGATCAAACCCAGATATTTTGGAGCGCGGCAGTTGGCAAAGGTAAAGATTCAAAATCATATGTTTTCCAGGCACTTTGGGATGGCGAAAAGATCAGCATTAAAAATACGTTTGCTTTTAAGGCCGAAGGGGAATCGCCGCTGGCATTACCTAATGACCTGGCTATAAATAATGAAAGCGGAATCAATTTTCTTTATGTGGTTTTAAACGGTAATAATCAGTTAGTTAAAATTGATCTTTCAACCAATAGAATAGTTTGGACAAAATCTACTGGTGTTGCACCTTATGGCATTGTAATAGCCCAAAATAAAGCTTTCATAACAAATTGGGCCGGTCCGCAAGCTGTTGATACGGTGAACAGGGAAACAGCGGGTGTACCATACGGCAAAGCATATATCGATCCTAAAACCGGTGCCACGGCCAGGGGCACGGTCATGGTAATGAGTTTGGAAAGGGGGGAGGTAATAAAGGAAATACCGGTAGGCCTGCACCCTAATGCTATCATCAGTAGTGCCGACGAAGCTTTTGTTTATGTTGCCAACGGCAACAGTGATATGGTATCGGTTATATCAACAGGCTCACTCCAAAATATTGATGCCATTGATGTAAAATTAAATCCGGGCAAAAAAAGTTATATAGGTGATACCCCCAATGCCCTGGCCATTAACACAGATGGAACAATCTTATATGTTGCCAACGGGCTTGATAATGCAGTAGCGGTGGTTAAGCTCGGCTCAAAAACTGCCACCAAAGGCACTGGCAATAATGCCGTAAAAGGTTTCATACCAACCGAAGCTTATCCGGGTGGGCTTGCTGTTGATGGTAATACCCTGTTCGTAACCAACCTTGAGGGCGAAGGTTCACGCATAAACAGCAAGGAAATTGGTAAAGCCGGATTGGGAGGAGAGGTAGCTGAAGGGAGCCCTAAAGCTTATAACTCGCATCATCAAAAAGCAACAGTGTCTATTATTTCAATTCCTGACGAGGCATTATTAAAACAGTACACCCAAAAGGTGCAGGACCTTAACCTGAGTTTCAGGCAACAAATTGCTCAGTTATTGCCCCGTAAAAATATTCCGGCGCGTCCTATGCCTGAGCGTATTGGCGAACCATCGGTATTTAACCACGTACTTTATATCATAAAAGAAAACCGTACTTATGACCAGGTTTTGGGCGATATGCCCGAAGGTAACGGCGCTAAATCGTTATGTATTTATGGGGATAGCGTTACGCCCAACCAGCATAACCTCGCCCGTAATTTCTTACTGCTTGATAATTATTATGCATCCGGAAAATGTTCGGCCGAGGGCCACCAATGGACAGATGCTGCTATGGTAACCGATTACGTTGAAAAGAGTGTAAGGTCATGGTTTCGCAGTTATCCGCATGTTCAGGAAGATGCGCTGGTTTATGATGGCAACGGTTTTATATGGAACAACGCTGCCGACCATGGCAAAACAGTAAGGATATATGGCGAGGCCTGTGCCGTTCACTTTGATAACAAACTTAGCTGGACAGATATTTACAATAATTATAACGCAGGTAAACCTTTTGTATTTAATAATACCAGTACCATATCGCGTGTAAGGCCAATGCTATCACAAAACTATCCTGGTTCTGATGAGCACAAGATCAATGAGCAATTACGGGCAACCGCTTTTATAAAAGAATTAAATGAGTATGAGAAAAAGCCTGGTGATCAGTTACCCCAATTGATGATCATGGCCCTTTCTGCCGATCATACCGTAGGAACCAGGCCAGGTTTCCCAACCCCCGATGCCATGGTAGCCGATAATGACCTGGCGCTTGGTCGTATTGTTGAAGCGGTATCAAAAAGTCGTTTCTGGAAAAATACCGTGATTTTTGTTACCGAAGATGATTCGCAGGCAGGCTGGGATCATRTTTCTGCATATCGTACTACCGGTTTTGTAATAAGCCCCTATAGCAGACTGCAAAGCAAAGTGAGTAAAAATTATAACCAAACTTGTATAGTCCGTTCAATTGAGCAGATATTAGGGTTGCCGCCAATGAACATTATTGATGCAACAGCATTACCTATGTTTGATTGCTTTACCAGCAAACCATCTGATTATACCTATCAAAGCTTGAAAAATCGTATTCCTTTAAATAAGGTCAGTCCTCCGTTATCATCACTTAAAGGAGCAAGCCTTCATTATGCACAGTTGTCTTCAAGACCCGAGTATGATCATATTGATGGGGGTAATGATGATGTTATGAACCGGATATTATGGTTTGCAGCCAAAGGCAAAAAGCCTTATCCGGCCAAACTTGCAGGTAAGGACACTGACGACGATGATGATTAATTGTAAAACAGGCAGGTAAAAATTAAGACTATCCTGCCTGTTTTTACAGCATATTATAAGTTCATGCCACCAGATACTTCAATACGTTGTGCATTGACCCATCTGGCTTCTTCTGTACAYAAAAATGCTACCACACCACCAATATCGTCAGGTAATCCTACACGACCTAAAGCGGTAAGGCCAGCAATTTGCTTATTAATCTGTTCGTTATCACGAACCATCCCACCGCTAAAATCAGTTTCAATAGCACCTGGGGCTACCACATTTGCTGTGATCCTACGAGAACCAAGTTCTTTTGCCTGGTACCTGGTTAAGGTTTCAACGGCACTTTTCATTGCCCCATAAGCTGATGAACCGGGTATACTGAAACGGGCCAATCCAGATGATATATTAATGATACGGCCACCATCATTAATAAGCGCTAAAGCTTTTTGAGTTAAAAAATAAACACCCTTAAAATGAATGTTAAACACCAGATCAAAGTCTTCTTCACTTGTTTCAGCAAATGATGAATGCAAGCCAATTCCTGCATTGTTCACCAAAAAGTCAAAATGATCTGTATTAAAAGTATCTTTCAATGTTGTGGTTAGCTGGCCAAAAAAAGCGTCAAAGCTTTTAACGTCGCCTGTATTTAGTTGTAAAGCAACAGCTTTTTGACCCAGTTGTTCAATTTGTGCCACTACAGCAAGTGCTTCGTCTTTTTGGCTGTTGTAGGTCAGTATTACATCAAATCCTTTTTTTGCAATGCTTAAAGCCATGTTTTTGCCTAAACCACGGCTACCACCTGTAATCAGAGCTATTTTTTTTGTTTGTGTCATGTTATTTTTGTTTTAGATAATTATTTAATTTGATGACACAAAGATAGGGCACTAAACAGGCGGGCTGTTTGCAAGTATCAATCTGATATTTGCAAAATTCAAATAGAAGCATTACATCCTGAATGTAATTGGTGAAAATGAGGTTTGTTTTCTGAAAAAGTTAGAAAAATGGGCTACCTGCTCAAAACCAAGGCAATAACTGATCTCCGAAATATTCCAGTCGGTTTGTTTTAGCAAGATCTTCGCCTCCTGTATAATCCTGCTGCTGATAATATCAGTGGTGGTTTGCCCGATATTCTCCTTTAATACTTTATTCAAATGGTTTACATGAACGGCCAGGCGGTCGGCGTAATCTTTAGCGGTGCGCAGGCTGAGTTTTTGATGTACAGATTCAATGGGGAACTGCCGTTCCAATAGTTCAATAAATAAGGAAGAAACACGTGCCGAGGCAGTATGTAACGGATACAGGGCGGTTGCCGGTTGCAGCTTTTGACCATAGTGAATCAGTTCAAGAACGTAGTTGCGCAGCAGGTCATATTTATATGCATAATCTGACGACAGCTCCTTGTACATCTTTTTGAAAATAAAGGTGATATCTTCGGCTGCCTCGTCTGTAAGCTGGAAAATGGGGTATCCCCGGGGCTGAAAAATAGGCAGATCGTCAAGTACAACRCCGCTTTTATGCTGGATCAAAAAATCGCTGGTGAAAATGCAGAAATAGCCAGACTGGTCTTCATCCTGGGGCACATAGTGGTAGGGAATCTTAGGCGTTGCAAATAATAAGGCGTTTTTTTCAATGTCGATCACCTTATCTGCATATTCGGCCCGGTTATGGCCGCTTATCATGCTAATTTTATAATAAGCCCGTCGGTTATAAGGCATGATCCCCTTCTTCCGTGTTTGGGCCATCATCTCATCTATCTTAAACACATTAAAATGCCCTATGTCCTTATTAATGCCTTCAGGAAGCAATAAGGAGGTTTGCTTGTAAAATTCCTCGAGCGTGGTAATATCAGGTGCCATGTTTGCAAAATTCAAATGTTGTACAAATATAAGCAACTTCGTAAACCGGTAAAAAATATAATATTCCCCTACTTAATTAAGGGCTTTGAGCCTTTTTGAAGCATTGATGCAGAATACTGTACTATTTATGTGTTATGTAGTAATAATTTTACACTTTTGCTTATCAAAAACATTTTCAATTAATTTAAACTGTTGTTAAAAAAAAATGCCGGCCATTGTGAGTACACAGGAGCGTATTCGTCGTATTCAGGTTAACGGGGATGAGGCTGCATTTAATGAGCTGTATGAATTGCACGCGGCCAAGTTGTACAAATTTGCCTATTCGTTCCTGGGCGAGAGAGAAGCAGCCCAGGAGATTGTAAATGATGTTTTTTTAAAGATATGGATAGGACGTGGAAGTCTTGATAATATTAAAAACCTGCAGGTTTATTTATATGTGCTAATAAAAAATGCCTGCCTGAATCATTTACGAAGTATTTCATCAAAAAAAATAAAAGAACTGAAACTTACAGAAACGTATTATTTTCAATTATCCGTTGATCCCTCACAATTGCTGATCAGCAAGGAATTACAAACTAAAGTTTTAAAAGCAGTTAACGGATTACCTGCCCGTTGCAAACTCATATTTAAAATGGTAAAAGAGGACGACCTGTCCTGCAATGAAGTTGCGGCCATACTGGGGCTTTCAAATAAAACTGTTTTTGCCCAATTGTCCATCGCCCTTAAAAAATTGGATGACGCGCTTGGCGGCAAATAAGTGTAAATTACCTCCTGAAAACCCGCTCAATTAAAACCCTCAAAAAAAAGTTTTATTTTCTTTAGGAAAAACCACCCGGTACTGTGTCCTTACTGCAGAATCTAAAATTATTATGGGCAAATCCAGGTTTATTGAGTTAATGGCTAAAAGTATGGGTAAAACAGCCACAGCAAATGAGTTAACCGAGCTTGAAGTTTTTCTTGAAAAATTTCCTGAATATAAAAGAATGCACCAGGTTACCGATGCTTTGAAAGGTGATGCAGGACAACCCCATGTAGTTAAACAAAAAGACCTCCGCAAAAAGCTTGAAGAGCTTTGGGATAAAATAAAAAGTTCAAATGAAGGCTCAATAGCTCTTAATGAAACAAACAGGATAAAACCCTTGTTTAACTGGCGATGGGCTGCAGCAGCTATCCTTATACTTGGTATAGCCGGAGGGGTATTTTATAGCGTTAAATCGGGGTATAGTGACCAAAGTGCGAATTTGGTAGTGCATGAAGTTCATGTACCATACGGAACTACCAAAAAGCTGGTAATGCCTGATGGTACAAAAGTGATGCTAAACGCCGGCAGTACATTTACTTATCCCGAAACATTTTCAAAAAGCACCCGGGATGTAAACCTTAATGGTGAGGGCTTTTTTGAAGTAACCCACAATGCTAAAAAGCCATTCCTGGTTCATACCAGTAAACTAACCATAAAAGTACTTGGAACGGTATTTAATGTTAAAGCTTATAATAACGATAAGACAACTGAAACAACCCTGCTAAAAGGTAAAGTACAGGTTGACCTAAAAAACAACCCCGAAAAAACAATTATATTATTACCTAACGAAAAGTTAATGGTGACAAATAACCCGCCTCAAAAGCAAGTTACAAAGGCTAGTAATATTAATGTTGGCAAAATTGAATACCAGGTAACCACATTACCAATGGTTAAGCCTACAGAGATCAAAGAAACAGCATGGCTTGATAACAGGATATTGTTTACCAACGAAATGTTTGAAGATGTGGCAAAGCAAATAGAACGCAAATACAACGTACAGATAGTATTTGAAGATTCTGCACTTAAAACCGAACAAATAAGTGGTTTGCTTGATAAGGAATCACTGAAAAATGCTATGCAAATTATTGAAATGACAACCCCATTCAAATTCAGAATGGATGGAAAGGTTGTTTACCTGGCACAAAAATAAAACAACATAAAACTAATTTAATTAACCCCTTAAACTAACTGCGTATGACATTGAAACAATACTTATCAGATTCCTGAAAATTCGAAATAAACAAGGGAAGAGCTGGCACTCCTCCCTGTAAAAACAAATAGGATTTATTAACAAGAGTAAGGTGTTGTAACACAGTGCTTACTCTATCCATTAATTTTCAAAACAAATGTAATGAAAAAAACAAGAAGGGCATTTCCGCTTCAGGGAACCCCCGTATGTCTAAAATTTATTTTGCTAATGAAAGCAGTTTTTTTTCTAATTCTGGTTACATGCATGCAAGTTTCGGCAACAGTGTATTCTCAGCAGAAATTTACACTCAGCATTAAGCAAACCGAAGTGAGCAGTATATTGACCAAAATTCAAAAACAAAGTGATTATCGGTTCTTTTACAACTATGCATCCATTAAAAAATTGGGTAAAGTTGACCTGAACGTAAAAGATGCAACGATTGATCAGATATTGAATTCCATTATTGACAATAAGCTATCCTATAAAATGGCTGATGATAATGTGGTTATTATCTCAAACCAGGATGATGCCGATAAGCAGGTTATTATTAAAGGAAAAGTTGTTGATAAAACAGGCGAGCCTTTAATTGGTGTAAGCATAAAACTGCAAGGCACAAATGTTGGTGTAACTTCTGATGTCAATGGTAATTTCAGCATAAACGCCCCTGACAATGGCGTACTGGAGTTAACCTACAT
>NZ_JBFUJG010000193.1:0-7531 GCF_056401495.1 Mucilaginibacter sp. P4_E8 | reverse complement strand
ACACCAACCATAGACTTGTTATGAAATGTTAAATGCTTTAAATCAATAAGTTAAATTCTGTTAAAAGTTGTTAAGGTATGTTAATGTGTACGGGGTTTTGGCAATTTACACCGAAATTGTGGCCTGTAACTTATGATGAAAACTTTACACCTTATTATTTATGCAGTACAATAAGATCAATAACCTGTTAGGCTGGCTGTGCCTGCTGATAGCTTTTGCTACCTATGTTTTAACCTTAGAACCATCGGTTAGTTTTTGGGATTGCGGCGAGTTTATATCCTGCGCTTACAGGCTGCAGGTATCGCACCAGCCTGGTTACCCCATGTTTGCCATGTTGGGCAAAGTTTTTTCCCTGCTATCTATGGGCGACAATACTAAAGTACCGTATTTTACGAATTTGGGCTCGGCCCTAGCCAGCGGCGCAACGGTGATGTTTTTGTTCTGGACTATCACCGCACTGGCCAAAAAATTACTCATCAAAAATGGCGAAGCTGTTACCCAGTCGCAACTGATCGCGATCATGGGTGCAGGACTGGTTGGCGCATTGGCCTTTGCTTATACCGATACCTTTTGGTTTTCGGCTGTCGAAACCATTGTATTCGCGCTGGCATCATTATGTATGGCTATAGTGTTTTGGGCCATTTTAAAGTGGGACGCCCATGCCAACGAACCCGGCGCCGATAAATGGATAGTGCTTATTGCCTATATTATGGGTTTATCAATAGGCATACACTTGCTAAACCTGTTATCCATCCCCGCCGTAACCATGGTTTATTATTTACGGCGGTATAAAAATCCGACTATAAAAAGCGGCATCGTGGCCTTTGTAATCAGTATTGTGATACTGGGTTTGGTGCAGTATGGCATCAGGGAATATACCATTAAGGGAGCTGCCTATTTTGATTTGTTTTTTGTTAATAGCCTGGGATTGGGTTTTGGGAGTGGAGCCATCTTCTTTTTCCTGCTGATCATATCTGCAATTGTGGGAGGTATAATTTACAGCATCAGGCATAAAAAGCCCGCCTTAAACCTGGCGCTGGTATGTTTGGCGTTCATCTATTTTGGGTATGGTTCATTTGCTTATATCCCTATTCGCGCTTCGGCCAATACCAATCTGAATAATTCGCATCCCGATAATGCTTTTACCCTCAATGGCTACCTTAACCGGATACAATATGGCGATACGCCACTGCTTTACGGGCCTTACTTTGATGCCAAGGTTATTGATCAGAGCGAAGGCAGTGCTTTATACCGTAAAGGCAGGAACCGCTATGAAGTGGCCGGCAAAAGGCCCAATTATATTTTTGATCATAATACCCTGATCCCGCGGATGCACAGCACCGAGGGCGATGCCGATTATGCGCAGAATGTGCAGTTCTATAAGCAATGGCTGCAACTGGCCGACGGGCAAAAGCCAACTTTTATAGATAATATGAGGTGGATGCTGAGCTGGCAAATGTACCAGATGTACTGGCGCTACTTTTTATGGAATTTTGTTGGCCGTTATAATGACGTTGACGGGCAAACCAGCACCGTATCTATCGACGGCAACTGGACATCGGGTTTATTTGACGGTGGCAGGCATTTACCAAAATCGGTTACCGGTTCAAATACTTATACACCTTTATATGCTTTGCCGCTGATCATCGGTTTGTTGGGTATGGTTTTTCATTTCAGGCATAAAAAGAACGATGCAACGGTAATAGCGCTGCTTTGGTTTTTTACAGGTTTGGCTATTGTGTTATATGTTAACCAGGCCAATTTACAACCCCGCGAGCGCGATTACTCGTACGTTGGCTCGTTTTACGCTTTTGCTATATGGATTGGGTTAGGTGTACTGGCTATTAATGATTTGGTTAGGCGTAAAATAAACACGCGGGGTGCCGCGCTGGCTTCGGTAGCGGTTTGTTTGCTGGTAGCCCCGGTATTGCTGGCCCGCCAGGAGTGGGGCGGTCATGACCGCTCTACCAAAACTACGGCTCATGACATGGCTTATAATTTCCTGATATCGTGCCCTAAGGATGCTATTTTGTTTACCTATGGAGATAATGACACTTATTCGCTTTGGTATGATCAGGAAGTGGAGGGCGTTAGGCCCGATGTGCGGATAGTATGCAACAGCTTGCTGGGCATGGATTGGTATATACGCCAAATGGGGCGACCCATGAACCAATCGGCCCCGTTGCCCATTACCATGCCATTTGACAAATACAAACAGGGTGTGCGCGATGTAATTGCCTACAACGATGCTAAGATACCCGGATATGTGGATGTAAAAGATGTGTTTGATTTTATAACCTCTGATGATAGCCGTACCAAAGTGCAATACCAAAGCGGCGAAACCATGAATTATCTGCCTACTAAAAACTTTAAACTGGCTGTTGACCCGAAACAATTGGTGAAAAATGGTGTGGTTACTCCCGGGCAAAAAGATCAGCTGACAAGTAATATGGAATGGACGTACAACAACAATTATATGTTTAAAGATAATTTGGCTATTATGGATGTGCTGGCACATAATAACTGGAAAAGACCGATTTGCTTTAGCCTTGGTTTTGGCCAGGATAATATGGGCGGTTTACAGCCATATATGTACAAGGAAGGTTTTGTTTATCACCTGATACCTTTTAAGGCCGATACATCTATACAAAACCAATTGGGTAAAGTAAATAGTCTGGTGATGTACAATAACGTGATGAACAAGTTTAAATATGGCAATTTTAAACATGCTAAATATCTGGATGAAGTTTCAAAAACCGAATTTTATCCATTTATGGAAACTACCTTTCATGACCTTACCCAGGGCTTAATAAAGGATGGCCGGAATGATCTGGCCTTAAACGCCCTGCACAAATTTGATCAGGAAATGCCAGACATTAATCCTAATATTGATTCGGCGCATCGTAAATTGCAGTTAGCACAGGTAGCCTATAAACTGAATGATAAGGAGCTGGCCAATCGTTATGTAAAAGGTATAGGCAATTATCTTACCGATCAGCTGGCTTATAATTATAGCCTGCTGCAAAATAAACCAGAAGCGCTGGATGTTAACCAGGTACAGTTTCAGTTATATGTATTAAACGGCCTTGTTGATACTACCAAAAATTACCAGGAAACAGCCCTGCATAACCAATTCCAGGCACAGTTGGATGATTACGGGAATAAGTTCGCGGTATTGCAGAGCAGGCAGTAAGGATGCCTATAAATAATAGGATGTCATTGCGAGGTATGAAGCAAATAACAAATTTGTCATTCTGAGCATAGCGAAGAATCTAATCGCCGAATAGATCCTTCGTTCCTCAGGATGACAAGGTGGTGAAAGGGGTTGTCACACTACGCAATGACATATTTGTTAATTGTTGTACTGAAGCGCGGTGGGCACCTCCCCGCACGATCCTTCGAAAGGCTCAGGATGACAGCCCCTTTTTATGAGCAGCCTTAAAACATCGTATTCAGCTTCTTCAGGTCTTCCGGCACATCAACCGCGTAGGTTTCCAGTTCGGTTTCGGCAACTTTTATGCGGTAGCCGTTCTCAATCCAGCGCAGTTGTTCCAGACTTTCGACTTTTTCCAGTGACGATACGGGTAGTTTGGTGATCTGCTGCAATATATCGGCGCGGTAGCCGTATATGCCAATGTGTTTAAAAAAAGTATAAAACTCCAGCCAGTTCTCCGGTTCCTGTCCGCGGATGTGCGGCAGGGTTGAGCGCGAAAAGTAAACAGCTTCTGAAAGTTTATTGATCACTACTTTAGGCGAGTTGTAATTAAATAACTCTTCCTCGGTTTTAATGCGTTTTATGAGGGTGGCCAATTGCGTATTGGGGTCGTTGAAACAAGCCGTTAGCTTGGTGATCTGCTCCGGGTCAATAAATGGTTCATCGCCCTGTATGTTAATGATCACATCATATTCGGGGTGCAGCCGGGCAACTTCGGCGCAGCGGTCGGTGCCGCTTTGGTGGGTATCGGCAGTCATTACCGCTACACCGCCAAAAGTTTGTGTATGGTCAAATATGCGCCTGTCATCAGTGGCTACAATAACCTCGCTAAGACTGGTGCATTTTTTAGCTTGTTCATATACCCGCTGTATCATGCTCTTGCCTGCAATATCAACCAAAGGCTTACCCGGAAAACGGGAAGATGCATAACGGGCGGGAATGATACCGAGGATTTTCATTTTGAGTTTCGCGTTGCGTGTTGTCAGTTGCGGGTTTTTAAGTTGCGTATTGTAAGCCCGGGGATAAATTATTAATTTGATATAAAGTAAAATAGATTACACGAAACGCGCAACCCGTAACCCGCACCTCCAATTAAAACAGCCCGTTAATTTCCCGCTCTATCAGCTGAACAATGGTGGCCATATCTTCGGTATTGTTGGCAAAGTCAAGATTATCTTTATCCAGGATCAATAATTTGCCCAGTTTATAGTTCCTTATCCATTTGTCATACTTATCGTTCAGTTTCGACAGGTAATCCAAACGGATGCCAATTTCATATTCGCGGCCGCGGCGTTGTATATTGTTAACCAGCGTAGGTACCGATGCCTTGAGATAAACCAACAGATCGGGCGGTTTTATATACTCGGTGATATTATCAAATATAGATTGATAGTTCTCGTAATCGCGGGTGGTCATGAGGCCCATATCGTGCAGGTTCTCGGCAAAAATGTAGGCATCCTCGTAAATGGTCCTGTCCTGTAAAATATTGCGCCCGCTTTTCTGGATATCAATAATTTGGCGGTAACGGCTGTTCAGAAAGTAGATTTGCAGATTAAAGCTCCAGCGTTTCATGTCGCTGTAAAAATCTTCCAGATAAGGGTTATTATCAACAGCTTCAAACAATGGGTCCCATCCATAATTCCGGGCCAGCATTTCGGTGAGGGTAGTTTTGCCGGCTCCTATGTTTCCTACAATAGCTATATGCATGCGTTTGTTAGTTGTTGTTAGTTCAATGATAAGTGGTTGATAGCTTTAACGCAAAATGGCCATTAAAGTTTAACCAATACCTATGTGCAATTTCTAAAAATACATTTTGCACAATAAACTATCAACAAACAATCAATTAAAAATTTCTGAACCCTATAATTTCTCTTACTTCCTTAATTGTTTTTGATGCGCTTTCCCTTGCTTTATCGGCGCCCATCGCGGCTACTTTGTGTAAGTAATCAGCATCGTTGGTAATTTCGTTAATACGGTCGCGAATAGGGGCTGTGGCAATGATCATGTCTTCGGCCAGTTGCTTTTTCAGATCGCCGTAACGGATGCTGCAGGTATTATACAGGTTATTAAAATGCGCCAGCGTATCAGCCGGTGAAACAACCTTCATCAGGTCGAACAGGTTTTGGATCTCTGATGGTTTTGATTGGTTTTGGACCGTTGGTCCGCTGTCGGTTACCGCACGCATTACTTTTTTGCGGATGGCTTCGGGCGTATCACTCAGGAAAATGGCATTGCCTTCACCTTCTGATTTACCCATTTTACCTTTACCGTCAAGCCCTGGTATTTTGACCAGGTTCTCACTAAAGTTAAAGGCATAAGGCTCTGGAAAGTAATCGTGGTTATAAAGCCTGTTAAAGCGGTTGCCAAAGTTGCGTGACATTTCCAGGTGCTGCTCCTGATCTTTACCAACAGGCACCTTCGTAGCGCGGTGAATAAGAATGTCTGCTGCCATTAAAACGGGATAGGTAAGCAAGCCTGCGTTTACGTTATCGGGCTGGGCGCGTACCTTGTCTTTAAACGAAGTGCTGCGTTCCAACTCGCCCATATACGCATTCATATTCAGGTACAGGTATAACTCGGTTACCTCAGGTACATCGCTTTGTACATAAATAGTAGCTTTTTCCGGATCAATCCCGGCGGCTAAATATTCCACCAAAACCTGTCGCACATTACCATGCAGATCGGCAGGGGTAGGGTGGGTGGTTAACGAGTGCAGATCGGCAATAAAAAAGAAGCAATTATATTCATGCTGCATTTTTATAAAGTTTTGCAACGCTCCATAGTAATTTCCTAAATGCAGGTTCCCGGTTGAACGGATGCCACTAACAACAGTTTCCATAGGCTGCGAAAGTAAGTATTTTTTCTATTTTTGATGACGATGAAAATGATATTGAGAAAAGCACACGGGTATTTTTACGTGTTTTGTGTAGCCTTTTTCTATTTTATATTTTGGCCTTTTTTTTATTACTGTTCATTAAAGCCCGAACGCTTTAAACGTATGAACCAATTTCGCAGGGTATGGGCTTTTCTCAGCTCTGCTTTTGCTGGCTTTTTTTACCGTTTTAAATTTGAAGTACCTGTTGACTGGAGCAAAACCTATATTGTTTGCCCTAACCATACTTCAAATCTTGATATAACCGCCATGTGCATATTGGTGAACACCAACTGCAGCTTTATGGGCAAGCAGGAACTGGAAGATGAATTAGTAACCAGCCTGTTCTTCCGTTCGGTGGATATCCCGGTTAACCGGGATAGTAAAATGTCATCATTCCGGGCATTTAAAAAGGCAGCCGAAAAACTGCAGAGCGGTATCCCCATGATCATATTCCCCGAAGGTGGTATAGCCAATGATTATCCTCCCCGTCTGCAGGAATTTAAAAATGGCCCCTTTAGACTGGCCATCGAAATGAAAGTACCCATTCTCCCGGTAACGTCATCCAACATCTGGAAACTATTTTGGGATAACGGAACCAAACACGGCAGCAAACCGGGTATCAGTGAGTATTTTGTGCATAAACCAATTGATACGACAAACTTAACCCCCGATGATGCTGATGCGCTGCGCGACAAGGTTTATGGCATCATGAAACAGAAATTCGAAACACCCTGACCGTTGGCCACAGTTTAGCTTGCGCTTAAGTGAGTATTTTTTCTAATTTTGGTCGCCATGAAATTGACATTAAAAAGAATACACACTTATTTTTACAGGTATAGTGTCGCATTCTTTTTTATACTTTGCTGGCCCGTATTATACCCCCTTAGTAAAAAGCCGGCATTATATAAGCACATTAACAGGTTCAGGAAACTGATCATATATTTAAGCTCCAGTGTTTCGGGTATATTTTACCGTGCCCGGTATGAGCAGCCAATTGATTGGAGCAAAACTTATGTAATATGTCCAAATCACACCTCCAATCTTGATGTATCAGCCATAAGTACTAATCTGCATAATAACCATTGTTTTATAGGTAAGGAAGACCTGAAGGATAACTTTGTACTGGGCCTTTTTTTCAGAACGATTGACATTACGGTTAATCGTGAAAGCAAAATGTCGTCCTTCCGGGCATTTAAGGTAGCTGCCGAAAGGTTAAAGAGCGGAGTGAGTGTTGTTATATTTCCGGAGGCCACTATTCCCGGGGCGTATCCACCTATTTTGCATTCATTTAAAAACGGCCCTTTCAGGCTGGCCATTGAAATGAAAGTGCCTATAATTCCGGTAACATCTCTGGATACCTGGAAAGTGCTTTGGGATACCGGAAAGGAATTTGGCAGCAGACCCGGAATTTGTGATATATTTGTACATAAACCCATTGAAAC
>NZ_JBFUJG010000192.1:0-7536 GCF_056401495.1 Mucilaginibacter sp. P4_E8 | reverse complement strand
AGCGGAGACATTACTTAAACTATACACCCTAATTGGGGATGGCTCTAACCAGGTTTAGGGATTTATACCATTGTTTAATCTGTCGATTTTTGAAATAAAAATCTATGAAAAATAACTTTTGGCTACTTGGTATCCATCGCAACATTATAGCCGATGGTGATGATACAGATGGACAATATGATTTTATTGAAGGGGTTGTACAACCAGGCTCCAAAACCCCGCCGCACATCCATCATCAATATGCAGAGACAGAATATGTTATAGAAGGTGAGCTAACCATATTTACCGATACTGGCACTATTGTTCTGCACCAGGGGCAAGGCTATACTATTCCAAAAGGGAAGCCGCACGCTCTGGCAGCAACAGGGCAAATTCCAACCAAAACGATCACCGTATTTTCACCCTCGGGCTTTGCAAAAGTGATCAGAGCTGCCGGCATTCCGGGTATATTAACGGATGGCTTGCCTGATAAAAAAACAGACATGGAACTTTTTAATACCTTATCCGGCGAAATTGGGGATGTTACCCTTAGGCCTGATACGTTTATAGTTTAAAGTGCTCGTTAAATGTTCCGTCTTTTGTACTCATGCTATTGTAAGCGTCCCGCTTTTGGTTTTTGTGAGTAATGAATATTTAAAACGAACGTATTCCCATAAGGAATACGTTCGTTTTTTTGGTAATTTATAATTCAATCCGCAAATTTGATCATGAGAATAATATCACCGCCTCGACCGGGAGAGTATCCGCCTTATGCCATCGTGTATATGAAACTTCTACCCACAGATGGGCTTATTCTAAAACATCTGCGGAATAATTTTAATATGGTAAAGCAGTTGATATACTCGTTGCCCGAAAGTGTTTTGTACCATAGGTACGCGCCGGGCAAATGGAGTATTAAAGAAGTATTGGTACATATTATTGATGACGAACGCATTTTTGCCTACCGCGCCCTGCGATTTGCGCGCAATGAAAAAAATAACCTGATAGGCTTTGATCAGGATGCGTATGCTACCTATTCTGATGCTGATAACAGGGATCTTGATAACATCTTTGAGGAGTACGAAGCGGTGCGGAGAGCAACCATAGCTTTATTTAATGGCTTGCCCGATGAGGCTTTTGACAGGATGGGTCATGGTACCGGTACAGCCAATGACGCCACTGTAAGGGCTTTGGCCTATCACATTGCCGGGCATGAACTGCACCATATCAATATTATTAAAGAAAAATATTTAAAATAAGACTTAGTCATGCCGAACTTGTTTCGGCATCCCATCTGAATAGCGATAACCAGCGCGAGAGATCTTGAAATAAATTCAGGATGACGGGTTTAAATGGCTGTAATTTGTCAAATAAATCCCTATTTTTGCACCTCAAAATATACGATCACTTTGTAGGTGATTGTTAAACGTAATTTTATAAAATTTAAATCATAGTTGTAGATGATTAGTATTACACTTCCCGATGGCTCCGTTCGTCAGTATGACAAAGGGGTTACTTCCATGCAGATCGCGCAGTCGATCTCTGAAGGATTAGCACGTAACGTATTAGCAGCCGAAGTTGATGGTCAGGTTTGGGATGCCAGCCGCCCCATTGAGCAGGACGCCCATGTTAAATTATTAACCTGGAACGATACTTTGGGTAAATCGACTTTCTGGCATTCATCGGCCCACTTAATGGCCGAGGCGCTGGAGGCTTTATATCCGGGTACAAAATTCGGTATAGGCCCTGCCATTGAAACCGGATTTTATTATGATGTTGATTTTGGTGATAAGATATTGTCTTCTGATGAGTTTAAGCAGATAGAAGATAAAATAATTGAGTTGGCCAAAACCAAAGAAGAATACATACGTAAACCGGTAAGTAAAGCCGATGCCATTGAATATTTTACTGAAAAAGGTGATGAGTATAAGCTTGACCTGATCAAGGACCTTCCCGATGGCTCCATCACTTTTTATACACAAGGTAATTTTACCGACCTATGCCGCGGACCTCACATTCCAAACACTGGTTTTATAAAAGCGGTTAAGCTGATGAGTCTTGCCGGTGCCTACTGGCGTGGTGATGAAACCCGTAAGCAGCTTACACGTATTTACGGTGTTACTTTCCCTAAGACCAGTGAGCTTACTGATTACCTGCACATGATCGAAGAAGCTAAAAAGCGCGATCACCGCAAGCTGGGTAAAGAACTGGAACTATTTGCCTTTTCTGAAAAAGTAGGTATGGGCCTGCCATTGTGGTTACCAAAAGGTACCGCATTACGCGAGCGTTTGACTAACTTTTTACAAAAAGCACAGGTTAAAGCCGGGTACGAGCAGGTAATTACACCACATATTGGGCATAAAAACCTGTACGTAACATCGGGACACTATGAAAAATATGGCGCCGATTCATTTCAGCCCATAAAAACCCCGCAGGAGGGAGAGGAGTTCTTCTTAAAACCGATGAACTGCCCGCATCACTGCGAGATCTATAAAACTAAACCACGCTCATATAAAGACCTCCCGGTACGTTTGGCCGAGTTTGGCACTGTTTACCGTTATGAGCAAAGTGGTGAGCTACATGGTTTAACACGTGTACGTGGCTTTACTCAGGATGATGCGCACTTATTTTGCCGCCCAGATCAGGTAAAAGAAGAGTTTATGAAGGTAATTGACCTGGTATTGTATGTTTTTAAAGCCCTGGGCTTTGAAGATTACACTGCACAGATCTCCCTGCGCGATCCTGAAAACAAGGCAAAATATATTGGTACTGACGAAAATTGGGCTTTGGCTGAATCAGCTATCATTGAAGCAGCGGAGGAGAAAGGTTTACGTACTGTAACAGAGCTTGGTGAGGCCGCATTTTATGGCCCTAAGCTTGATTTTATGGTGAAAGATGCGCTGGGCCGTAAATGGCAACTGGGCACCATACAGGTAGATTACAATCTGCCAGAGCGTTTTGAGCTGGAATATACAGGCAGCGACAACCTAAAACACCGCCCGGTAATGATTCACAGGGCTCCTTTTGGTTCAATGGAACGCTTTATTGCCGTATTAATTGAGCATTGCGCGGGTAACTTTCCGCTGTGGTTATCGCCAGAGCAGTTCATTATCCTCCCGATATCAGAAAAATACGAGGAATATGCAAAAAAACTTTCTGATGTGTTAAAAGATTCCGATATTTGCGGGCTGATTGATTTTAGAGACGAGAAGATAGGGCGGAAGATACGCGATGCTGAAGTCAAGAAGATCCCTTATATGTTGATTGTAGGTGAGAAAGAGGCAGCCGAAGGCATGGTTTCTGTCAGAAAACATGGTCAGGGTGACTTAGGGAGCATGAGCATAGAAGATTTTAAAGAACAAATAACTAAAGAAATAAAAGTATAACTTGGCATTAAACAAACCTTTCAATAGAGGACCAAGGCTTCCTTTTAAGAAAAAAGAAGCTGAACACAACATTAACCAATTCATCAGAGCTCAGGAAGTTCGTCTGGTAGGCGATAACGTAGAGCAGGGAGTTTACTCTTTAAGAGATGCACTGGCAATTGCACAGGAGCAGGAATTGGACCTGGTTGAAATATCTCCAAACGCTGTTCCACCAGTTTGTAAAGTAACGGACTATAACAAGTTCATTTACGAACAAAAGAAAAAGCTGAAAGAGATCAAGAGCAATGCCAAGCAAACAGTTATTAAGGAGATTCGTTTTGGACCGAATACTGATGATCATGACTTTGAGTTTAAATTAAAGCATGCCATCAAGTTTTTGGAATCCGGCGAAAAGGTAAGAGCCTACGTACACTTTAAAGGGCGTGCCATTGTATACAAAGAGCAGGGTGAAATATTACTGCTGCGTTTTGCACAGGCGCTTGAAGAAGTTGGTAAGGTGGAGCAATTACCAAAGCTTGAAGGAAAAAGGATGTTTTTAACCCTTGCTCCAAAGGCTGCTAAAAAATAATTTCAGATGTGCAGCTGCGCAAATCTTAGATTTTCACAGTTGTACTATCTTATATAAAGACATTTACAAGTCTGCAGGGTTGCACATTTGTAAGTTAAACAAACAAATAAATAAAGTTATGCCAAAAATGAAAACCAATTCCAGTGCTAAAAAGCGTTTTAAGCTTACTGGAACCGGTAAAATCACAAGAAAGAACGCATACAAAAGCCACATCTTAACAAAGATGTCAACAAAACGTAAGCGTAACCTTGGTCACACCAGTTTAGTATCTGATGCTGATTCAGGAAACGTAAAACGTATGCTTTGTATCGGAAAGTAATTCACAAATTTTTTAACCAGGTATTAGAGTTTTAAGTTCTGTTGTAAAAGCAGGCACTCACTACCAAAATCAAACAAGATGCCACGTTCAGTTAACGCAGTAGCGTCGAGAAGACGCAGGAAAAGGATCATGAACCTCGCCAAAGGTTATTGGGGTTCAAGAAGCAAGGTTTATACCGTTGCAAAAAACACAGTTGAAAAAGGTTTACAGTATGCTTATCGTGACCGTAAAACCAAAAAAAGAGAGTTCAGAGCTTTATGGATACAGCGTATCAACGCAGGTGCCCGTCAGCACGGAATTTCTTACTCACAATTAATAGGCAAATTAGCAGCAAAAGAGATCGGTTTAAACCGTAAAGTATTGGCTGATTTAGCAATGAATCATCCAGATGCTTTCAAAGCCGTGATTGATGCAGTAAAATAATTAGCGCAAGCTTTATAAGAAAAAGCCTTCTGTTAACTCAGGAGGCTTTTTTGTTTTAATAGGTTTTGGTACTATCTTGTATTAAATTCCTGAACCAATGAAACCTTTACAAAATTTAGCATTACTGGTAGTAGTCATTTTTACCTGCACCAATTTAACGCGGGCCCAAATAAAACTGGATAAAAGTCATCAACTATAATTGTTACTTATGGTTATGTTGGCTGCACCTGCGCGCAATGGGTTATTAATGATAGCCGTATAAAAACAATCGATGCAGAATACATTTACCTGGAACCTGCAAATAGCAAACTAATTGACGCTGATAACCTACCTGACGGTCTCCATATCACAAATGTTAAAGTAACGGGACATTTTTATATGGAGAAAGGATATCCTAAAAATTTTATTGTTGGAAAGGGCGATCCAAAACCTGCACGTGTATTCAGGTATGATAAAATACAAAAGCTCAGGGGAAAAGATAAAAACATTTAATAAAATGCCGCAATTAGCGGCCTTTGTGGTTTGTAGTAAAAATGCACTGTCATGCTGAACTTGTTTCAGCATCCCACTTGCAAGTAACAAGGCGTAGATATGGCATGTGAGATCCCGAAATAAATTCGGGATGACTTTGATATGGGCCTATTTTACTCAATCACAATAATCCTCTGATCACCATATTCTTCCGCATCATTATCAATATCCATATACTGTTTAAAGTTTTGTACATCCCTGTCGACCATATTTTTAAATACAGGGTTTAAGATCTTTGCTATACCTGCGCCAAACCCACCCGCCGGCGGCTGATAACTGATTACCACATCAATAATGGTACCCTTGCCATCAGGAGTATCCTGAAACCGTATTTTGCCGGCATTATCAATGATAGAACCAGGCAGGGAGCTCCAGCCTATCATTTCGTTTGGTTCATCATGCACAATTTCGGCATTCCAGCTTACGGTTGCTAAATCAGAAGGTAACTTTAATACCCAATGCGAACGTTTGGCATCCAGCATATCCACACTTTCCAGGTGTTTCATAAACAGGGGCAAGTTATCAAGCTTGCGCCAAAAGCTATAAACCTTGTGCCTGGGTTTATTTACTGTAAAAGTAGACCTGATATTTATATTGATAGGGTGAGTTGACAGCTTACCAATGCGTTTATACAATTCACAATGCCCGGTAATGCCCCAGCTTAAAAGATACCCGCCGGCACCAATTTTAAGAACACTTGCAAAAGGATTGGAGAAAATGTTTTTAAAGCCTGAGAAACCCAGTTTTACGCCGCCTATAATAGAAGTATAACGTTCGGGCCAGTTTAAGTTTATCCTGTCATCGCCATAAAGTACAGGGTAATTATCGGTATATTTTATTATAGTTGATGCCATAATATTGTTTAAGTATGTGTACAATTTAAACAGCATATGCTATGCTAAGTTTTTGTTAATCGAATTTTATTTAACCTGCTTGTAATTAAATTTAAATTTGGTTAAATCGGGGAGGTGCTTTTTGGGTCTTTGCAGTTCATATTGGTAAATAACCCGCCCCAGATTTTTTAAAAATGGCAGGCAAACGGTAGCATATTCATATTTGTTATCATTATAAATGCCATCCTCATTTGATTGCACCACAGCTGTGAGCATAAACTCAACCTTATTTTTAAAGTCGACGATGTAGGCATTATCAATATCGTACCCATAACTGTCGCCCACTTTGTTAAATATCCTGATGTTGGGCTCCATAGTTGCTGTGCTATCGCCGCCGTAAAACAAAAATTTACAATACGCTTGGAAATATTCGGGCCGGTTATAAGTAGGTTTTGAATTTTCGGTAGGGAACATACTCATATAATGGTATGTGAATTGGTAATCGGCAGAGGTTAGGTTATAACGCTGCTCTTTGGAGAATGCTTCCGGAAAAAGCAGACGTTTTAATACCTGTTGCTGATCGGCAATAGAATACACATTCTTTTGGGTAAAGTCAAAGGGTTTGTTTACCAACCTGTCGCTGCTATCCATATAGGCTTTACCCTGTATCAAATTTTCCAGTTGCATGGGGTAGTCTGTATTATCAAACAAAGCTGGCTTATGATAAACAAGCTTGCCATTATTAAAAAAGTCAATAGGGTTGGTATGTCTTGTGCTTTCGCCAGCATCGCCAACAGACAGGCGGCCAATTATGCGGGTGTTGTTCAATTGATATTTTTTTAATTTGCGGTTGATCTCCTCGCGACCAACAAATTCATACAGGCGATTAAAGGCATCGTTATCACTTACCAATAGTATCTTTTTTATGTAATTTTCTATGCTGGGCAGCCCACTAACAGACGAAGTATCTGCCTTCACTTTGGTTTGTTTTGCAAACGCACTATCGGTTATCATAACCGATAGTTTGGTTAATCCTTCAACATGCAATTCTTTAAGCTTTTCAAGCGCGAATATGGCTGTTGGTAATTTCACCGTGCTTGCCGGGTAAAAATAATGCTTCGCATTAAGGCGATAACTATATGATTTAAAATGTGGTATATTGTTTTTATCCCTGTTTATCTGCGTATACAATATTTGTATTTCGTTTTGGGTAGGGTGGTTCAAAATGCCGCTGAATAGCTCCGGATGATCTTTCAAAAGTCCCTTTAAAAAAACCGTATCAGGCTGCTGGGCAAAACATGTTATACTGGTTAGCAGCAATAGTAGTGTAAAGTATAGCTTCATGAGGCATAAATATACTGATTGTTTAGTTTGTGGATATTAATACTTATCCTACTTTTGTTGTGCTTTAGGTTTCATGCAGTTATTACTGTAAATGAATTAAAAGGGAATATGGTGAAAATCCGTAACTGTCCCGCAGCTGTAAGCTCTTTAACC
>NZ_JBFUJG010000191.1:0-7647 GCF_056401495.1 Mucilaginibacter sp. P4_E8 | reverse complement strand
GTTTAAAAGCAGCGTCGGTTTTTTTGATGATCTGAAGATCAGGGCATCATACGGTTCATTGGGTAATGATAACGTTGACAACTTTCAGTATTTTGATAATTATGTTTTGGTTGGTAACGGCTTTGTGGCCTATGATCCGTCTGCAAGTTCTAACGTTATCCAACCTAATGTTAGCCTGAAAAAATTAGCAAATCCAAATATTACATGGGAAGTAGCCAAAAAACTGGATGTAGGTATTAACGCCACCTTCCTGCACAACTTTACTTTAGAGGCTATTTACTTTAAGCAAAAAAGGTCTGATATTCTTACAACAAGAAATGCTTCGCTTCCGGGCTCTTCGGGTATCGTAAACCCTTATAATGATGGATCAGCAACATACACGCCATTAGTGCCATCTGAAAATATCGGTAAAATTAACAGCTCAGGTTTTGAAGCAACCTTAGGTTACAACCACACTGGGCAGGAATTTACCTGGGGTGTAAGCGGTAACATTACCTACGCCAAGAGCAAGGTAATCTTTATTGATGAAGCCAGCAGCACTTTAGATTACCAAAGCAAAACAGGCCGGCCGTTAAATAGCTATTTGTTATACAACAGCATAGGCATTTTTCGTACACAGCAGGAGATTGACAGCTACCCCCATGTCCCGGGTACTAAGGTTGGTGACCTGAAATATCTGGATTATAACGGCGACACTCAAATAACCGCCGATGATCAAACCCGTACCAAATACGGTAATGTTCCGCAAATTACTTATGGCTTAAGCCTTAACGCCGCTTATAAAAACTTTGATCTTTCGGTATTATTTTCAGGCCAGGCCCAGGTTAGCCAGTATGTTTTACCGGAATCCGGCAGCATTGGCAACTTTTACAGCAGTTGGGCCAATAACAGGTTTAGCCCAACAAACCCGAACGGTACTTATCCAAGGGTACCCGACCGCGCATCAAACGCCATCAGCGGTGGATTGTATCCAAACACCTTCTGGCTTAATGACGCATCTTTCGTTAGGTTAAAAAACGTTCAGTTAGGGTACAACTTTAACGGGCCTTTCCTTTCAAAAATTAAACTCTCTGGTTTGAGGGTATACGTAAGTGCATTTAACTTATTTACCATTACAAAAGTGAAGGATTATGATCCTGAAGGAACAACTGGAGGCGCCCAAAACTATTCGGACCAAACCAATAGTAGCGGCCAGTTTTATCCGCAACAGAGAATTATAAACTTAGGTGTTAACGTGAAATTTTAATCAGGACAGATAATGAAATTAAAATATAAAACCTCGCTGTATTTAATGATTGGCGGTATGCTGAGCATGACAGCATGTAAAAAAGATTTTTTAAATGTACAACCAACGGATAGGATAGCAACATCGGCCATAGAATCAGATACGGCTGTTTTTGAAGCATTTGTAACCAATCGATATATTGGCGAGAGATTACAGGACAAAGAAGGTGACGGCTCAAATCCTGGTTTTGGCCGTGGTTTTGAATACAGCATGTGGAGCTCGCTTACTGATGAATCGATCTATAACAATGATGATGCTACCTGGCTTGTGCAAAGAGGGCAGCTGGCCCCTGAAAATTTAGGCGGTGCCGGTGTACTTTGGGGCCGTAGCTACAGGAGCATCAGGGAATGTAATTATGCTTTAAGTCTTTTACCAAACATGCCTTTAAGTGCAGGGCATAAAACACGTATTGAAGGCGAGTTGAAATTTATAAGGGCATTCCGCTACCAGGACCTCATCCGCAATTATGGCGGCGTTGTTTTAATGGGCGATAAAGTAACTAACCTTACTGATAATTTACAGGATCCATCACTGTTTAAAAGGGCGAGCATTAAAGAAAGTATTGATTACGCCACTGCTCAGCTTGATGATGCTGCTTCAAAGCTCCCCCTAAATAATGACGGTACCTGGATGTTAGGTCGTGCTACCAAGGGTGCTGCATTGGCTTTAAAATCAAGGTTATTGCTCTATGCGGCAAGCCCGTTGTACAATGCAGGCACCTGGGCTAATGCTGTTACCGCGGCGCAGGCGGTTATCGGCCTCAATAAATATGGAATATATACCGGCGGGTATGGTAACCTGTTTTTAATAAATGAAACCAACGAAACCATTTTTGCTCGCTTATATACCAAAAATGCTAACCATACGCACCTTGAAATTGCCAATGGCCCAAACGGTTATGGTGGTTGGGCAGGCAATACCCCGCTGCAAAACCTGGTTGATGATTATGAAATGATGGATGGTAAACCTATTACCGATCCAACATCAGGCTATGACCCTACCCATCCATATGCAAACCGCGACCCAAGGTTTGCTGCAACCGTGCTTTACAATGGATCTATCTACAGGGGGCAAACGATAGATGCCTTTATTCCGGGTGGTAAAGACAGTAAAGATGGACCTGATAACTGGAATACTACCAAAACTGGTTATTATCTTAAAAAGTTCATGAATGATGCTTACCCGCTTCAAAACCCATGGGGTAATGCAGGCTTTCAGCCGTGGATCTATTTCCGCTATGCCGAGATCTTGTTAAACTTTGCAGAGGCTGCTAACGAGGCATACGGTCCTGATGCTGTTCCTTCGGGTTCAACACTATCAGCACGCACGGCAATTAACCAGATCAGATCGCGTCCGGGAATTAATATGCCAGCGCTGGCAACCGGGCTTTCACAATCACAAATGCGCGATGCGGTGCGCTATGAGCGCCGTGTAGAGCTGGCCTTTGAAGAGCACCGTTTTTACGATGTGCGCCGCTGGAAAATTGCCGATGTTACCGAAAACAAACCGGCAGGAGGGATGATCATTACCAAAAATGCTAATGGCAGCTTTAGTTATACACCAAAAGTAGCATTGGATGGCCGTTCCTTTGCAACCAAACATTACTGGTTACCAATACCAAGGGCCGAGATACAGGCTTCAGGTGGCCAGCTGCAACAAAATACTGGCTATTAACAGCACTTATACCAGGGGAAGGATGTTTTTTTCTTTCCCCTTTTTTCAATCCAATACTAACCTAAACAAATTATGAAGAACCTATGTGTTTTATTATTGATGGTATGTTGTGTGGGAGCGGGCTGTAAAAAGGACATGATCGCGGTAAAGGAATCGCCAGTAAGTGAAGTAAAAACCGGAGAAAAGCCGGTTAAAACAGACTCAACACCGGCAAGCGTGCTTAAGGGAGTTAATTGGGCGGCTGATGGCGATAACTTCAGCGACGGGATATTGGTATTAAGTGGCTTAACTTCGGCAGATAGTTATGCTACGGTATCAGCCAAAGCCGATGCAGTATTAACGGGAATTCAGAACAATACAGGGGCTAATACGGTTAGGCTGCCTGTAAATTACTCAACCGTATCACAAACCTGGTGGAACTCCTATACCGGGGTTATTGATAAAGCGTTGAGCAAGGGAATGAATGTGATACTGGGCTATTGGGAAGCCAAATCATCTGCAGACGGGAAGATTGATAACACTACAGAGTTTTGGTCAATGTGGCAAACTATTGTTACTAAATACGGCGGTAACGCGCATGTATATTTTGAAATATTTAATGAACCTCATGGCTATTCCCTAACCGACTGGACAACCATTTGTGCGCAATGGTTAGGCAATTATCCCTCCGTACCGCAGGGCCGCATCCTCATCAGTGGTACTTCTTATTCGCAGGATATTACAGGTGTAGGTGCCGACAGTCGTTTTTCAGGCTGTCTTTTATCCATACATGATTATACTTTCTTTAGTAACGGCACTAATACAACCGCGTTACAATGGGAAAACAGGTTGAAAAGCAATATAGGCAGCTACAGCAGCCGTGCGGTATTAACTGAGTTTGGCATTCCCATGACAGGAGGTAAAAACTATACCGGTGCCATAGGTGGCGATGTGGAGATTGCTTACCTGCAGGGCCTCACCAACCAGGTACGTTCATTTGGAATGGGGGCGGTTTACTGGCCGGGTATTCGTACCGGCGATAGTTACAGGATCCAGGAGCTGAGTGGTACTGGAACAAGTTTAACCGTATCAACCACAAATGTGTCGGGCTTAAGCCGTATTAAGTATGCCTGGGGCGTAGGCGCCGGGGGGACCGATACCTTTTATACCGGGGCATATTACCGCTTTTTAAACCTCAACAGTGGTCTTGCGCTTGATGTTAACGGAGGGTCAACTGTAAATGGTGCGGGTATTATACAATGGCCCCAAAATGGTGGCAATAACCAGCAATGGCAAATAACCAATAATGGTGGTGGCTATTACAAAGTAACCAACCGTAACAGCAGCCTTGCGCTTGATGTTAATAGCTCATCTACAGCCAATGGTGCAGGCATAATACAATGGGCATGGAATGGAGGCAATAACCAGCAATGGCAGCTTACCGCTGTAAGCGATGGCATATACAAAGCTATAAATCGCAACAGTAGCCTCGCGCTTGATGTTAACGGTGCGTCTGTCGCAAATGGTGCAGGCATAATACAATGGCCGTGGAACAGCGGCAACAACCAGCAGTGGCAAATTGTACAACAATAATTTTACAATAAAACAGTGCTGTTAGGCCCTGTTTTATTGTTGATTTAAATATGATGATACTAAGATCTATTATAAAAAATATACTTTTAGTGATTACTGCTTTAGGGCTTAATACCTCTTTTGTAAACGGTCAGATCAAAGCAGTTACTATTAATATCAATCTTTCAAAAACATATCAAACCATCAGTAATTTTGGTGCATCTGATGCATGGGCATGTCAGTTTGTGGGCAATTGGCCCGATGATAAGCGCAATAAAATTGCCGACCTGTTTTTTAGTCGCGATACTTATACTGATGGCTCGCCTAAGGGTATCGGTTTGTCATTGTGGCGGTTTAATATTGGTGCAGGTAGTGCCCAACAGGCAGATCAAAGCGGTATTAAAGATGAGTGGCGCCGTGCCGAATCGTTTTTAAACAATGATGGCAGCTACAACTGGCAAAACCAGGCCGGACAGGTGTGGTTTTTAAAGGCAGCCAAAAAACGCGGGGTAAACCAGTTTTTAGGTTTTAACAATAGCCCTCCGGTGCAGTTTACAATTAATGGTAAGGCATATGCAAGCGGTGGCAAGGTAAATATATCGGCCGATAAATATGATGCCTTTGCCACATATCTGGCCAGGGTAGTAAAAGGCGTGGAGCGGGTAAGTAAAGTTAAATTTGATTATATAAGCCCGGTAAATGAACCCCAATGGGATTGGAGCGATGGCGGGCAGGAGGGGTGCCCGTATAACAACGCGGAGGTAGCAGGCCTCGTGAAGTCAATCAGTAAAGAGTTTGTAAACAATAAGATCAGTTCAAAAATTCTTATTGGCGAAGCCGGGAGCCTTAACTATTTATTTACGGCAGGTGATAAGCCAGGAAAAGGGCTCCAAATAAATGATTTTTATAGAGACGGATCAGCAAACTACATTGGTAACCTGCCGGGTGTAAGTAAAACTATAGCAGCACACAGCTACTTTACCACATCGCCAATGGCTACCGCTATAAAAGCACGTAAGATACTGGCCGATAGTGTGGCGGCTGTAAAAGGACTTGATTTCTGGCAATCGGAATATTGTATTTTAGGCGATAATGCAGGCGAGATAGATGGTAACAAACGTGATCTGGGTATTGACGCGGCTCTGTATTTAGCCTCGGTTATTCATACCGACCTTACCGCAGCAAATGCATCAGCCTGGCAGTGGTGGACAGCCATTTCGGCTTATGACTATAAGGATGGCCTTATCTATATAGATAAAAATAAAATAGATGGCAATTTTTACACCAGCAAAATGCTTTGGGCCATGGGAAATTACAGCAGGTTTATAAGGCCCGGAGCCATAAGGGTTGATGCTGAAGTTACATCCGCAGTAACAGTTAAGCCGCTGCTTGTTTCCGCATTTAAAAATGGAAAGAACTTTACAGCGGTTATCATCAACCCAAACGCTGATGACGTAGCTACCAATCTAAACATGAGCAACGCCAATATTAAGTTGACCTCGGCATATACTACATCGCAGGCGGATGAGCTTAAGGCCCATAAAGTAACGGGAACAAGAAACGTGATTCCCGCCCGCTCCATCATCACCCTTACAGGTATTATCAAATAACATCTTATCACTATCTCAAATGAAAAACAAAATCTACCACCTTCTTTTTTTTATGAGCATAATACTATTGCCGGGGATGCTTAAAGCCCAGGACAAGGGTAGGCCCGCTCTGTTTAATTCAAACTGGAGGTTTCACAAAGGGGATATCGGTACGGGCATCAACGGTATCGCCACCGAAACCCAGTGGAAAATTGTAGATCTGCCACATGACTGGAGTATTGAAGGTCCATTTAGTAATGAATGGGCAAGTGCTACCGGCTATTTACCCGGTGGTATAGGCTGGTATAAAAAAAGCTTTACTGCCAATAGTGGCTGGCGGGGCAAGCAGGTATACATTTATTTTGACGGGGTATACAAAAGTAGCGAAGTATGGATAAACGGGCACCATTTGGGCAAACGTCCCAATGGTTTTATTTCGTTTAAATATGAGCTTAGCCAGTATTTAAATTTAAATGGCAAAAACACGATAGCCGTTAAGGTTGATCACAGCGAATTTGCGGACTCGAGATGGTATACCGGCTCAGGCATTTATCGCAATGTTTATCTGATTGTTAAAGATCAAGTACATATTGACCCATGGGATGTGGCATTTTCCACGCCAAAGGTTTCGCCCAATGAGGCTACGGTAAAGGTTAAAGTAAACATTACCAACAGCACTGCCGGTGATGCAAATGTGACCGTAAAGGTGAACCTGTTTAATGATAAGGCCAAAGCGGTAGCATCCGTACAAAAACAGCTCCGGGCAAAGGCTGGCCAACAGGAGGTTGAGTTTGAACAAAAAATAACCGCTCCACAAATATGGGACACTGAAAACCCTCATCTATATAAACTCAGCGTGTCGCTTAGCCGCAATGGCAAACCGGTTGATGAGGTAACGCAGGCTGTAGGCATCCGCAGCATCCGTTTTGATAAGGATAAGGGTTTCTTTTTAAATGATAAAAGCACAAAACTGAAAGGTGTTTGTATTCATGACGATGCTGGTGCGCTGGGTGTGGCCGTTCCGCAAGAGGTTTGGGTGCGCCGCCTCAAAATATTGAAGGATGTCGGGGTTAATTCACTTAGGCTGAGCCATAATCCCCACGCTGATTATTTATATGATCTGTGCGATAAGATGGGTTTTTTGGTAATGGATGAGGCGTTTGATGAATGGGAGATAGGTAAAAATAAATGGGTAGCCGGCTGGAATGTGGGCACCCCGTCAAAAAACGGTTATCATGAATATTTTAAAGAATGGGCTGATCGCGATGTCAGCGATATGGTGCTGAGAGCGCGTAACCATCCCTCAATTATCATGTGGAGCATAGGTAATGAAATTGATTATCCTAATGATCCATATACACATGAAATATTAAATACAGGTCGTAACCCTCAGATCTACGGAAAAGGCCATCTGGCCGATCATCCTGCGGCCAGCGAACTTACTCCTATAGCCAAAAAACTGGTAGCAGCCGTAAAGGCTATTGACACAACCCGCCCGGTGACCGCTGCTCTTGCTGGCGTTGTTATGTCGAACGAGGTTGGTTACCC
>NZ_JBFUJG010000190.1:0-7701 GCF_056401495.1 Mucilaginibacter sp. P4_E8 | reverse complement strand
GATTACTTTGGCGCCAATGTTTTCGATAAAAAGAAAATGAAGGAATACCTTTCCTCTGAGGCTTACCAGGGAATCATCAATTCAATTGAAAAGGGGGAACCAATTCCTCGTGACCTGGCCGAGCAAATTGCCTCAGCCATGAAATCGTGGGCCTTGGGTAAAGGCGCAACTCATTATACGCACTGGTTTCAGCCGCTTAYCGGCACAACGGCCGAAAAACATGATGCCTTTTTTGAACCTACTGCAGATGGAGGCGCGATTGAGCGTTTTTCGGGCGATGCCTTATCACAACAGGAGCCTGATGCTTCAAGCTTCCCAAGCGGGGGCATACGTAATACTTTTGAGGCTCGTGGCTATACCGCGTGGGATCCTTCCTCGCCTGCATTTTTAATGGCACGTACCTTATGTATCCCAACGGTGTTTGTTTCGTACACCGGCGAGGCGCTTGATTATAAGGTACCATTATTAAAAGCCCTTAACGTGTTGGACAAGGCTGCGGTTGATGTTTGTCATTATTTTGATAAAGGCATTGAAAAAGTAAACGCATCATTAGGTATTGAGCAGGAGTATTTCCTGGTTGATATTGCCCTGTTTAATGCACGTCCTGATCTATACTTAACCGGGCGTACACTTTTTGGCCATATATCTGCCAAAAACCAGCAATTGGAAGATCATTATTTTGGGTCGATACCTGAACGTGTGTACGCGTACATGCAGGATATGGAAACTGAAGCCTTATTATTAGGTATCCCACTAAAAACACGCCATAATGAAGTCGCGCCATCGCAATTTGAGTGCGCTCCTATTTATGAAGAAATAAATCTGGCTATTGACCACAACCAATTGTTAATGGACCTGATGGACAGGGTTGCCCGCAGACATAATTTTAAAGTATTACTACACGAAAAACCTTATGCAGGCATCAATGGCTCAGGCAAGCACAATAACTGGTCGCTGATCACCAATACAGGCAAAAACCTGTTATCGCCTGGCAAAACGCCTAAGAACAACCTCATGTTCCTTACCTTTTTTGTTAACACCATTAAAGCGGTCTACGAGCATGCCGACCTCTTAAGGGCATCTATTGCTTCTGTGAACAATGATCATCGCTTAGGAGCCAACGAGGCGCCTCCTGCCATCATCTCTATCTTTTTGGGCAGCCAGCTAAATGATGTACTTGATGAGATCGAAACTTCCAGGATCAGCAAAAAAATTAAGGAAGATAACCTGTTATGGCAGGGCATCCCTAAGATACCGCAAATTTTACCTGATAATACAGATCGTAACCGTACATCGCCTTTTGCGTTTACCGGTAACAAATTTGAATTGCGGGCAGTGGGCTCATCGGCAAATTCAGCAAGCCCTATGACCATATTGAACATGATCGTAGCTGATCAGCTTAAAAAATTCAAATATGATGTTGATAAACTGATCAAGAAGGGCGAAAAAAAGGACCTTGCTTTATTAATAGTTATTAAAAAATACATCAAGGAATCAAAAAACATCCGTTTTGAAGGTAATGGCTATAGTGAGGAGTGGGAAAAAGAAGCCGCAGAAAGAGGTTTGCCTAATATTAAAACAACCCCAAAAGCGCTTGATGCCTTACTATCAGAAAAATCAGATATCCTTTTTGCAGAAACCGGTGTATTTAGTCCGCGTGAGGCCCATGCCCGTCATGAAATTTTATTGGATAGCTTTTATAAAAAGCTACAGATAGAAGCCCGCGTTATTGGCGAACTGGTAATGAACGTGATCATTCCGGCAGCTATAGGCTATCAAACCAAACTAATTGAAAACGTTAAGGGCTTAAAAGATATCGGTCTGGACAATACTACCTATGCTGCACAGCTTGACATTATTAGTAAATTAGCTGAGCACATTAACTTCATCAAATCAAACGTTGAGCAAATGGTTGATGAGCGCAAAAAGGCCAATGCTATTGATGATATACGCCAGCGTGCTATTGATTATGACGAAAAAGTGAAATCATTCTTCCAACCTATCCGTTACCATGTTGACAAGCTGGAACAATTGGTTGATGATACTTTATGGCCACTGCCAAAATTCAGAGAGCTGTTGTTTATAAAATAATCTTTCACAAATAGCACTAATTGCTGCGAATTTCACGAACCCATCAAGGGGAGCCGGTTAATACCGGCTCCCCTTATTTTTTGTTTGATCTGAATAAATGCGCCGACACTGATACTCAGCACAGACATTCGTGTAATTCGCCTAAATTCGTGTAATTAGTGTTAAAATAGTTAGTTTTGCCCCATGGTTTCTTCACAACGTTATGATCAACGTGGCGTATCTGCATCAAAAGATGATGTACATAATGCAATAAAAAACATAGATAAAGGCATTTTCCCGAAGGCTTTTTGCAAAATAGTGCCTGATATTTTAACAGGAGATGCATCATACTGTAATATTATGCACGCCGACGGAGCTGGTACAAAATCGTCATTGGCTTATACTTACTGGAAAGAAACCGGTGACATTTCAGTATGGCGCGGCATAGCCCAGGACGCCATTATCATGAACCTTRACGACCTGCTTTGTGTAGGCGCAACCGATAATATCCTGCTGTCATCAACCATTGGCCGTAACAAAAACCTGATACCCGGCGAAGTTATTGCAGCTATTATAAATGGTACGGAAGAAATACTAAGCGAACTGCGTGACGCAGGCATCGGCATCTACTCTACTGGTGGCGAAACCGCCGATGTTGGCGACTTGGTACGCACCATTATAGTCGACTCCACCGTTACCTGCCGTATGAAACGCGATGATGTAATATCTAATCACCGTATTCAACCCGGCGATGTAATAGTTGGTTTAGCATCCTACGGGCAAGCCAATTACGAAACCGAATACAATGGTGGTATGGGCTCAAACGGCTTAACATCCGCCCGTCATGATGTGTTTAATAAAACCATAGCCAATAAATATCCCGAAAGCTATGACGCGGCCATCCCTTATGAATTGATATTCAGCGGCAGTAAAAATCTTACCGACCTGATTGATATTGGCAACGGACAAACCGTAACAGCCGGCAAGCTGGTATTAAGTGCCACCCGTACCTACGCCCCCATCATTAAAACCATATTGGATGGCTATCGCAACCAGGTACATGGCATGGTGCATTGCAGCGGCGGCGCGCAAACCAAGGTGCTGCATTTTATTGACGAACTGCATATTATTAAGGATAACCTTTTTCCGGTTCCTCCCCTGTTTAAACTGATACAGCAGGAATCAAAAACCAGCTGGCAGGAAATGTATAAGGTATTTAATATGGGGCACCGTATGGAGCTTTATGTGCCCCAGGAAATTGCTGCCGACCTGATAGCGATATCAAAAAGCTTTGGTGTTGATGCGCAGATTATTGGCCGTGTTGAAAAAGCCGAAACTAAGAAAGTAACTGTGAAGTCGGAATTTGGGGTATTTGAATATTGATAAATTACCTTTTTCATTTATAAAACAAAAAGACCCTGCCAAATTGGCCGGGTCTTTTTGTTTGTATTGTTTCAGCAGAGATATTAGTTAAATATGTATCTAACACCAATCTGAGCCTGGAAACGTGAAAACTGACTGATATCTGTTTTGAATGAGTTAGTAACAGGTATTTGGTTAGTTGCATCAAGATAAGGGAAAGTATATGTTGCTTTTGTAGAACCAGGTGTTGATCCTGGTACTGAGCCAATGTACCTTAACACTGTTGTTGCACCATTATTGAACCCGCTATATGAAACTTGTTGTAAACCCCAGTTGCGGTTTAACAAGTTAGTAAAGTTAATAACATCAAAAGTAACTTCTAATGTATTTTTCACTTTGCCGGTTTTAATAAAGAAGTCCTGAGCAAAGTGCAGGTCAACTCTTTTATAAGTAGGCAATATTACAGCATTTCTTTTAGCAAACTGACCTCTGTGCTGGCTAAGATATGAATCCTGGTTAATAAAGTTATTTAACTGGTTCCACAACTGTGCTGGGGTACGAGTATCTGTAGCTCCATTTGGCACCAATGTGATGTCATTTATGTTTTTAGGAATGTACATCAGGTCATTAGTAGCACCATCGCCGTTAGGGTCATTAGCAGTAATGTATGATACCGCTCCGTTATTGGCAGCTTCAAATATTAAACCCACAGTTGATGCCAGGTTTTTAGCATATTGTTTGCGGTATGATACAGTTGCAATTATACGGTTAGGCTGTACATATGAGCTATTTGAAAGATTATCGCCATTAGGGTTGCCGGCAACATATCTGCTACTCCAGATAGTACTTGCAGTTGAACCACCATCATTTACATCTTTAGATTTTGTATAGGTGTAAGCTACGCTGGCAGCAAAACCGTTTGAAAAACTCTTTTGTAATTGACCGGTTATAAAATAAGAGAATCCTTTACTGGTATTTTTCATGTAATACAAACCATTAATAAAAGGGTTTGTAGTTGTCGTAGGATTAGTTGCAGTTGCAGTAGTAGTATTTTTATTGTCATAACGTATCTGACCTTCCGGACCTTCAAATGTGGTAAAACCATTAGAAAGCACTAAGTTTTGATGATAGATAGCGTTAATGTCTTTAGTATAAGCACCTTCAATGGTACCTATAATACCACCAGGCAATCTTTGGTCAATAGCAAGGTTAGTTCTCCATATTTTTGGATATTTCAAATTCGGATCAGCTACATCAAGCTCATAAGAGGTACTTGCAGCACCATTTTTGGGACGATTTGCATCAACATTGGGGTTAAACACTAGCTGTCCGTTTTGTGCAGGCGTGTTAGCAGCAGCACCTTTTACAATAGTATATGAACCAAATAATAAACCATTGTTTGAAGCCTGGTTAGATATCCAAACAAATGGCACAGAACCGGTAAATAATCCGGAACCACCGCGTATCTGAGTCGACTGATCGCCATTAACATCCCAGTTAAAACCTACACGAGGCGAAAGCTGCACCCTGTTTTTAGGTAGTTTAGAAACATCAACATGAGTACCTCCCTGGAAAGTTAAATTCGCAGCATTGGCATTTGGAGCCAATGACGTAGGGAAAGCATCATAATCAGCCCTTAAACCATAGGTTAACCTGAAATTATCTGTAACATGGAATTTATCCTGTACATAAACGCTGTAAATGGAAGCTTTTATTTTAGCAAACGGGAATGAATCACCTACTGCAGAGTAACGTAAGGTGTAAGCAGCAGCCGGATTGCCATTAATAAAATCAGATGCAGAGTTATAAGTATATAAACCATTATAAGTAGGAGCAAAACCATTAGTATAGCTTTGTATCTGGTTACTTGTACCAAAAGTAATCTCGTGTTTACCGGCATACCAGGTAAGATCATCAGCAAATTGCCAGATGTTGGTATTTAATAAGTTATTAGCGGTGTAAAGCTCAGAACCAAAACTGGTTGCAGTTGCAGATGCGGCTGTAATTACAGTACCATCAGCAGCACTGGTGCCGTTACCAATATCAACCATAGGTAATGAACCATTACCCAAAAAAGCGCGGTAATCTCTTAATGCAGAGTACCCAACTGTTAACTTGTTTGACAAAGAGTTGCTAAAACGGGTGGCCAACTCCACAATACCAATATTAAAGTTATTGTTGATGGTGTAACCTGAACCATAGAAAGGTAAGGTATTTGGACCTGGTGCACGGGTTGTACCATATCCAACAGCGGTAATACCATTACTATTACTGATACCTGAATTACTTGCGGGTTGATCTCTAAATGATTTTAAATAAAAATATTTAGCACTTAAAGTATTGTTTTTGTCAATATTCCAGTCCAGTTTTACAGTTATTTTATCACTTGAAGTTCTGTAAACATAATCTTGATAAGCGCCGGGATCATAGCTACCAAATGCCGGAGTAGCAAGTTTAGCTTTAATAGCATCCAATGYGCTGGCCTGAACATTTGAAACGTTAGCGCCGCTTAAACCGGGGCCACCTGCAACATATACCGCCGCAGGTGGCTGGCTTATTCTTTCCTGCTCGCCTGATACAAATAAGAATAATTTATTCTTAATGATGGGCCCGCCTATGCTTGCACCATTGGTATGGTAATCAAAAGGAGTAACCTGAACATTGGTGGTACCTGCATGATAACCGGTTAACCTGGTACCACGACCATAATAGTAAACTGTACCTTTAACTTCGTTTGTACCTGATTTTACCACAGTATTAACACCAGCACCAGTAAAGTTACCCTGACGCACGTCATAAGGAGCAATATCAACCTGTATCTGATCAATCGCATCTAATGAAATTGGCTGTGAACTGGTTTGACCACCTAAAGTACCTGATAAACCAAACGAATTGTTAAATAAGGCACCATCAACAGTAATGTTATTAAAGTTACTGCTGCGGCCACCAAACGCCAATCCGTTAGCTGATGGGGTTAATTTAGTAAAGTCAGATAACGAGCGGTTAACTGTAGGTAATGATTCAATTTGTTGGCGGTTAATAGTTTCGCGCGCGCCGGTACGTGATGAATTGATCACCTTACCCTGTGAACCGGTTATTACTACTTCACTTAATGAAGTTGTATTGTCCTCAAGCTTGGTATTGATCTTTTGATCCTGACCTATTGATAARACAATACCTTCCTGAACAAAATTCTTGTAACCAATAAAGCTCACTTTAAAGGTGTACGGACCACCTACCCTTAAGTTAGGAATGTTATAGCGGCCATCGGCACGGCTAACGGTTGAGTATACTGTACCTGTAGGTAAATGCGTAATAGTTACCGTTGCGCCCGGGATCGCGCCCTTGGCATCAGCAACGATACCATTCACGCTGGCGGTTGTAACACCCTGCGCGCTGGCATTCCTGTTAATCAGGAACATAAAACCGGTTAATAATAATAAAAGAAGTAAAGGCTTCCTCATAAATTGCTTTTTTAATTATACTTTAAGTTGATTAGCCGCAAAGATAACTAATAGGCTGATTGTCAATATTAAATTAATGTTAACAATTATTATATATTTTTCAACATTTCATAATAATAATAACTCACAAAGGAAGTAAACAGGTAGATTTAATATGATATTTACAATTTAACCAGAACTTCATTGAATGAATGGCATATTATTGTAAATAATATATCATATGGTGCCTATGCACATGTTCCATTTTCTCATTTCGCCCCTTTTACTTAGCTTTGGGCCATTAAAATTAACCCATGTGTTTGTACAACACATGGTAGCTTTAATCCATACAAAACAAAATTTTTAAATTTTAAAAGTATATCATTAAGAATATGGACTACGATTTAATTGTTATAGGATCAGGCCCGGGTGGTTATGTAGCAGCTATCCGCGCTTCCCAGCTCGGTTTAAAAACTGCCATTATTGAAAAAGAATCATTAGGTGGTATTTGCCTTAACTGGGGCTGTATCCCTACCAAAGCCTTATTAAAAAGCGCCCAGGTGTTTGAATATCTTAATCACGCTGCTGATTATGGTGTAACTGCAACAGGCGAGGTTAATTTTGAAAGCGTTATAAAAAGAAGCCGCGGCGTAGCCGATGGTATGAGCAAAGGCGTTCAGTTTTTAATGAAGAAAAACAAGATCGATGTAGTAGTTGGTTTTGGTAAATTAAAATCAAAAGGCGTTGTTGAAATAAAAGGCAATGATGGCTCAACCAAAGAAATTACGGCTAAACATATTATTTTGGCTACCGGTGGCCGCTCACG